>CALFWH010000112.1 GCA_937927985.1 uncultured bacterium
TTATCATTGATTGTTTTTACTTGATTTATAGGATTAGTTATTATTAATGTTTTAATCGAAGATATTTTGCTGTATATTAATTTATTTAATTGATGATTGTTAATTGAATATTTATTTATATCTAAATTGGGGTTTGGTAAATTAGTTTCGGTAGTTTCTGTGCTTATAGGTTTTTCATTCTTACTAATATCCTTAGATTGATTATTAGGCATATTTTTATAAACTACTGGCAATTTATAGAAAACTATATATTTTTTAGTTAAATTTACTTCGTAATCTATATTGAATAAATTACTTAAATCGTATATATCTACAAATACAGAAGTACCTTTTATTATTGGATTAGTTTTTACTTCTTTTTGTAGATCTTTAACTCTCATTTTCCAAACATTACTAGAAAAACTTAGAAATAATGTTGATATAATTATAATAATTAATAGCAAACTAAATCTTAAGTATTTTTTATTAGTTACCAGATTGAATAGCTTTTTCATAGAATACCCCTTTTTTGGTTTTATTTACTGATTCTAGTAACATTTTTCTCTTTATAGATTCATTTAAAATTTCTAATAAGATTGATTTATTTTGTAAAGAAATATCAGTTTGTATGTTTTTATATCCAAATTCTGATAGTTCATAAGCTGCTAATGTTTTACATTCTCCTTTTACAAAGGGTAAAATATAACCCTTCAGACCAAAAAGTAGACTTAAATACTTTATAACATTCATTACCATGTTACAAATTGTTATGATATAGACTCCTTTTTTTCTTTTTAAGAATTGAGTTTTTAATATGTTCCAAACACTATCGTAATCTCCTAATACTATGTAATAATCTATTCCTAAAATATCTGCTTTCCTTTTGATTTGGGATAAAAAACATTCTTTGCATTCTAAATGTTTTGCAGTACATTTTAAGGAAAATCTGCTATCTGGGCAATTAAGGGGCTTTTGACAATAACTTATTGTTATAAATCCATTTCCTCTACTTAGATTATCTATTAAATCTCTTTTGTTTATACTACTATGAAAGTGTTCTTTATTTTGCTTTTTGAAAAACTCTTTTATAATGAAAGGAAGTAAACTAAATAAAAAATTAAAAATTATTCTTAAAGGTTGTTTATAAAATAGAAACCATAAATATTTAAAAGTAGGTTTTCTTATGTAGTATTTGGTCATTATCCAGAAATTAGGATTTTTTATTCTATAATATTCTGGGAAGGTTTCGGAGAATTTCTTAAAAAATTCAATCCACTGTTTTGTTTGTTTCATTTTTATATAGTAGCTTTTTTATTCATTTGTTGAATTTCTTTTATTTTTTCTAAAATTTCTGCTTTTTGAAGTTCTTCTATTATTGGTTCTAAGTTTCCTTCTAAGATGTGTTCTAGATTTTGTAGAGTTAGATTGATTCTATGATCGGTAACCCTGTTTTGGGGGAAGTTGTAAGTTCTTATTTTTTCGCTTCTATCTCCTGTTTTAACCTGTTGTTTTCTTTGTTTTCTTAGTTCTTCTTCTTGTCGTTCTTTTTCTAATTGAGCTATTTTTGCCCTTAATATTTTTAAAGCTTTAATTTTGTTTTGATTTAAGCTTCTTTCGTCTGCACATGTTACTAATATTCCAGTGGGGATATGTTTTATTCTCACTGCGCATTCGTTTTTGTTTACGTTTTGTCCTCCTGGTCCCCCTGCTTTGAATGTATCTACTTCTATATCTTCTTCTTTTATATAAATTTCTTTCTCTTCCATTTCTGGTAATACTATTACTGTAGCTGTAGAGGTATGGATTCTGCCACTTGCTTCTGTTATTGGTACTCTTTGTACTCTATGAGTCCCACTTTCGTATTTGAAAATTTTGTAAGCTCCTTTACCACTTACTAAAAAAGATATTTCTTTTATACCACCTAAATCAGTATAGTTACTATTTAATATTTCCATTTTAAATTTCATTTTATCTATAAATTTTGAATACATTCTAAATAAGTCACTTGCAAATAGTGCAGCTTCTTCTCCTCCTGTTCCTGCCCTTATTTCAATTATTACATTTTTCTCATCTTCTTGTTTGTCAGATATTATTAAACTCCATAATTCTCTTTCTTTATTTTCTAATTCTTTTATTAATTTATCTTTTTCTTCTTGATAAAAATTTCTCATTTCTTCATCTTTTTCCGCTTTTATTAGTTCATTTATCTCTTCTATTTCTAAATAAATTTTTTCATAATTCTCAAATAAATTAGTGTACTCTTCTAAATGATTTTTTTCTTTTATTAAATTGATGTAGTTATTATCCGAGAAATTGGTAACTTTTTCTAATTCAAGATTTATATTTAGTAATTTTTCTTTGTTTACAAGATAAATACTTTTTAAGGTTTCATCTATACCCATACTGCTCCACTATACCCTTACTGCTCCATTCTACATTTTTCTTACCATTATGATTATTAATCCCATTACAGTAAAGAATATCTGTTTTATAGGGATATATAAATTATCTATGTCTTGTAAATAGGTATTTTGAATTGTTTCTTTGTTCTGTAAAAATGATATATATTGTTGGTTATTTATAATTTTTAATGTAAAATTTTTGAAAATATCCATGTTAATATTTGTTTTTGTTGCTTGGATAATATTACCTTGATATTTTTGTAATGATATATTTTCTAAAGCTAAAATATAGCTTATAGCAAATATTATTGGGATGGTTTCATTGTTTAAGTATATTTGATTTGTTATTGATATATCTGAATTAACTTCACTATCTGTTATTAATACATTGTAAAAATCGTAAAAAATAGGGATATTAGAATCAAAATTGATATTGCTTTTGAATAGTCTAAGATTTTCAAGAATATTTATGATATACTTTATGATTAAATCTTCTTTTTGTTTATGTATAACTAATAGTGAAATGTTTTGAAAATCCAGATTTAATAAACCTTGTTCAAACTTGTTTATCAATTCATAAGAATAATTTATTAGGTAAATGTATTCTTCTAAGTTTAGATCTTTTTCAGATTTAAATAGCTTTACTTTATTTATTATTTGCATTATTTTACTTCTATCTGATAGTAATTAAATTTTCCTATTCTTATGATGAATGGTTTTTGAAACTTAACTATTTTTTGGGTTAATTTTTGTCCGTTAAGATATATTCCGCCTTGAGATAGTAATCTTTTGGCTTCTGCTTTGCTTTCTAAGATACCTGCAGCATATAAAGCTTCTATTATGTTTAAATTATTTTGAGAATCTATTAATTCAGAATTTATCTTAAAAAATGGTATATGGGAAGGTAAGTTTTTTTGAGAATATATATTTACAAATTCTTCATAAGCTTTGTTTGCTTTTTCTTCTGAATGATAGATACTAACTATTTCTTTTGCAAGAATATATTTTATATCCCTTGGATTTTCATAAATTTTGAAAAATTTTTCGATATTCTCTTCAGGTAAATTTGTACATAATTGAAAATATCTTTTTATTAAGTTATCGTTAATACTCATGATTTTTGTAAACATAGTTAAAGGATCTTCATCTATTCCTATGTAGTTACCTAAGGATTTACTCATTTTGTTTACTCCATCTATTCCTTCAAGTATTGGTAACATTATTGCTACTTCTGGTTCTTGGTTATATTTTTCTTGAATATATCTTGTTACTATAAAGTTAAATTTTTGATCTATACCTCCTAATTCAACGTCTGCTTGTAGATATACGCTATCGTAAGCTTGAAAAAGTGGATACATTAATTCATGTAAGGATATTGGCTCATTTGACTTATATCTATTTTTAAAATCTTCTCTTTCTAACATTTGCGCTAGAGTGTATCTTGAAGTTAACTTTATGATTTCTTCAGGTTTGAGGTTAGATAACCATTGTGAATTATAGACGATTTTTGTTTTTTGGAGATCTATGATTTTTCCTAACTGGGGTAAATAGGTTTTTAGATTTTCTTCTATTTCTTTTTGAGTTAACATTGGTCTAGTTTTATTTTTACCTGATGGATCACCTATTAAAGCTGTGAAATCTCCTAAAACCAAAATGGTTTCATGTCCTAAATCTTGAAAGAGTTTAAATTTTCTTAAAACCACTGCAAATCCAAGATGGATAGAATTTGCTGTTGGATCTATTCCTAATTTTACTTTAAGTTTTGATTTTCTTGATAACTTACTCTCTAATTCTTCTAAATTTATTATTTCTTGAGTATTCCGTGAAATTTTTTCTAATTGTTCTTTTATTGTCATGTTGATGATATCTTTTCAAGGATATTTTTTAGGGTTATCCAGGATAAAAGGGCACACTTTATCCTTACGGGGAATTTGTGAATATTACTAAAGGCTAATATATCACTATCTTTAAAAATTGAAAATATTGGATCGTTTGTATCATTTGAATTGTTTTTTCCTGTTTTTATATATTCTATAGATTTTTCTGTTAGGTTTAATGCGTCTTTGACTGATAATCCTTTGATCATGGATGTTAGGATAGAAGAGGAAGCAATTGATATGGAGCAGCCTTGTCCTTGAAAAGAAATATCTTCTATTTTATTATTTTCTACTAAAAGAAATAGAGTTATTTGATCTCCACAGAGAGGGTTTTGTCCTTCTTCTTTAAAATTAAACTTCTCTAGGGATTTCTTGTTGTAAGGATTTTGATAGTGCTCAAGTATTATATCGTTATAAACCAATTCTAATTCGTCCATATTAATAAAAATTTTATCTTATATTTTTTTTCCCTCCTACGCTTATATTTTTTTAATAGGAATTAGAGTTTTGGGATTTAATTTAATAATTATGAATTTGCAACCTATAAAGATTAATTTTGAAAAGAATGTTTTTTCTGTTTTAGATCAAAAATTGCTTCCTTTCCAGATAAGATATATTGATTTAAAGACTATAGACGATGTTTACAATGTAATAAAAAATATGAATGTTAGGGGAGCTCCTTTAATAGGAATAGTTGCTTTAATAGGACTGTATTTAAGTAATGATTTTAAAAATTTACAAGAAAATATGCTTTATCTTCAGAATGCCAGACCCACTGCAGTTAATATTTTTAACTACTTTTCCTTATTGAAAGATCATCTATCCAAAACCGATTTTGGTTGTTATAAACAAGCTATAAAAGATTTCATAATTGATATAATTAAATTGGAAGAAGAAAAAAATTACCTAATTTCTAAAAATGGATTTGATTTAATAAATGAATTAATTAAGAAAAATGAGGTTAATATTTTAACGCACTGTAATACAGGATCATTAGCTACCATAGGGTTGGGCACAGCTTTAGGAATTATAAAGTTTAGTTATCAAGAGTTTAAAAAAATTCATAAAAATGTTTTTGTTTGGGTAGATGAAACTAGACCTTATTTACAAGGTAGTAGACTTACTGCTTGGGAATTATCCCAAGAAAATATACCTTTTAAAATTATTACCGATAATATGGCTGCTTATGTTATGTTTGAAGGATTAGTTGATGTTGTTTGTGTTGGAGCTGATAGAATATCAAGAAATGGGGATGTTGCTAATAAAATAGGAACTCTAAATTTAGCTATACTTTGTAAATATTTTAATATACCTTTTATTGTGGCTGCTCCTTCTTCTTCTGTTGATTTTAAAATACCAGATCTAAAAAACTTATCCGTTGAACAAAGAAATAAGGAAGAAGTACTAAAAATAAACAATTATTTGGTAACTAATCCAGATTATGATGCTCTAAATCCTTCTTTTGACATTACTCCATCTCATTTAGTTAGTTATATAGTTTTGGAAAATGGAATTTACAAATATCCTTATAGTTTTTAAAGTTTTTTAAAAGGTAAATTTTTTTTGTTGTAGAATAGATAGAATGAATAAATATTAAAGGGGTCGTAGCTCAGTGGGAGAGCGTCTCGTTTGCACCGAGAAGGTCAGGGGTTCAAATCCCCTCGGCTCCAATCTTAATCAATGATTACTATTTCCAAAATAGCTCAACTAGCTAAACTTATTAGAAAAGACATATTAATTAGTACTTTTGAAGCTAAATCAGGGCATCCAACTAGTTGCTTATCTGCTGTAGAGTTAGTAGTTGTACTTTTTTATAATCACTTAGTATTTGAAACATATAATTACCCCCAAATATATCACGATGAATTTGTTTTATCAAAGGGGCACGCTGCTCCTTTACTTTACTCAATTTATAAACGAACAGGTATAATAAATGAAGATTTATTATCTCTAAGAAAACTTGGTAGTTTATTAGAGGGACATCCAAGTGTAAGACTTAAGGCAGTTAAATACGCTACGGGATCTCTAGGACAAGGTTTATCTATAGCAGTTGGAGCAGCTTGGGCAAGAAAATATCGCAATCTTAACTCAAAAGTATACGTCCTAGTAGGTGATGGAGAATTCGCAGAAGGAAGTAATTATGAAGCACTTACTCTAGCATCAAAATATAATTTAAATAATCTTTGTTTGATTCTCGATGTCAATAGGCTGGGACAAAGCGGACAAACTTATCTAGCACATCAAATAGAAAAATATTCTAAAATATTAGAAGCTTTCGGATGGCAATATGTTATTATAGACGGACACAATATTGAAGCAATAGATCAAGCTTATAAGAAATTTAATCAAGAAGCTTCAAAACCCTTTGCTATAATAGCTAAAACTATTAAAGGTAAAGGAGTTTCTTTCTTAGAAGATAAAGATAATTGGCACGGAAAACCATTATCTAATCACGAGGAACTACAAAAAGCTTTAAATGAATTAGATATTAACCAAGAAGATATTGATATACAAATACTTTACAGAAAATATCCTGATGTTGATAATCAAACAAATATCCAATCGAATGATCATTTTAATTTATCTGAAATTGACATAGAAACAAAACCTATGGCTACTAGACAAGCTATATCGGTGGCTTTGTCTAAAGTGGGTAATTACATAAAAAATTTGATTGTTTTGGATGCTGATGTAAAGAATTCTACTTATACTGAGTATTTTGAAAAACTATATAATGATAGATTTATACAATGTCATATTGCTGAGCAAGCTATGGTTGGTATTTCATTAGGATTAGCTAAAAATGGTTTTATACCTTATTTATCTACTTTTGGGGCTTTCTTTACAAGAGCTTTTGATTTTATAAGAATGATGGTTTATTCAAAACCTCCTTTAGTAATATTTACTGGTACTCATGCGGGTATTTCTATAGGAGAAGATGGTGCTTCCCAGATGGCTTTGGAAGATATAGCAATGTTTACTTCTCTTATTGAAAGCACTGTTTTATATCCTTCTGATTCTATTAGTGCTCAAAAATTGTTAATAGAAGTATTTAAACAACATTTTGAAGGTAGATTAAAAGGAATAGTATATTTTAGGACTTCTAGACCTTCTACTTCCAATATTTATAATCTTAACGAAAATTTTGAAATAGGTAAAGTTAAAGTAGTTAAGAAATCTCACAGTGATAAAGTGGCTATTTTATCAGCGGGGGTACCATTATTTGAAGCATTAAAAGCTTATGAGTTACTTCAAAAAGAAGGGATAAATATAAGAGTAATAGATCTTTATACAGTTAAACCTATAGATGAAAAGTATCTAATAAAATCAATAGATGGAATAAAAAAGATTATTGTAGTTGAGGAACATAGCATATATGGATCAATAGGACAAATTATTTCTTATATTTTATTAAAGAATGGATATCAAACTGATTATTTTGAAATAATGGCAGTGAATGAAATTCCCTTAAGTGCTCCTGCAAATGATTTACTTAGTTTTCATAAATTAGATAGCATAGCAATTAGAGATAAAGTAAAGAGTATTCTTTGATTAATATTATGAATAGTGATTTACCTTTAATAATAACAGTTGCTTTAGTAGGGGCTGAAGCAAGTAAAGATAAGAATCCCAATTTACCTATAACTTGTCAAGAGATATCTAAGCAAGCTATTGAATGTTTTTATGAAGGGGCTACCGTAGCCCATATTCATGTAAGAGAACCTGATGGATCTGCTAGTAGT
>CALFWH010000113.1 GCA_937927985.1 uncultured bacterium
AGTTTGTTATTTTTTGAATTTGTTTATTTATAATATATTGTAAGAGAGAATAAGGGCCTATGTAACTGATTTCGTTTTGATTGTTTATTGTTACATAAGAAGGTATAATATAGTATTTTATTACTGTTTGGTCAGTAAATATAAAAAAAATGTTTTGATTACCAATTTTTAGATATAAGTCCATAATTAAGATTTAGATTCGTAATTAAGATTAAGAAAATTTAGGGCATTTATTGCGCATCCTCTTAGTTTGATTTTCCCAGCTCTACCAATTAGTACTATATAAGGAGATTTTCTTTTACATTTGCAATCGAATTCTATATATCCGACATCGGAAGAAATGACTGCAGCTATAGTGTAACTGTTAGCATAAGGAGTTAAAAAAGATAATAATCCTATTTCATCATAATTATTAAATTTTTTGGTAAAAGGATTAAAAGTTCTTACTCTTGAATATCTTGGAATATGTTTATTACCATATTCGCATTCTACATAAGGTATTCCATGTTCTACCATTCCGTATAAATCCCTTACTTGATCTATACCAAAATATTCATAAATAAGTTTTTTGAAGTAATCTATAGATATCTCTTGTTTGTGAGTTTTCCATCCTCCTCCTGGTAAAACTACCCCTTCAAATTTAAACTTCAAGTTTCTTTTTCTTAGTTCTTCTATTGTATAGTATATATAAGCAGGAAATCCAAGTATTCTTAATCTTAAACCACTTTCTTGATATTCTTTTAATTTATTTATTGTACCTTCTAAGTCAAAATAAAAAGTAGATTCTTTCTTTCTTAAAACAAAAAATTTATCTTTTATTTTTGGGGCTAAAGAAGATAATAAAATATCAGAGAAGGCAGTACCTTGGCTTAAATCTTCATATGTAAAAAATAAATAATTATATTCATTTTCCAAATCTACTAATCCATAATCATTGTAAATATTAAAAACTATCTTTTTTATTCTTTCCAAAGTTTCTTTGTTTAAAACCATTCTTGAAGGTTTTCCTTTAGTACCTGATGAAAATATCTCTACCTGTATGTCATTAGTTATTTGAAAATCAGCTTCTGAAACGAATTCTTTTAATACAAAAACACTTATAAATAAACTATAATCCCATAAATCTTCTATACTTTTTATGTTTTCTATTCCTTTAAAGTTTTTTAGTTTAGTAAAGTTTTTATAAAAGTTAGATTTCTCTAATTGATTACTAATTGCTAATTTCATTGAATCTAGAAATAGATTATCGTTAAAATAATCGTAATTAAAAGGCTGTGAATTTATTAGAGTGTCTATAAGTTTTATATTCATTTATTTTTAGAATTATTATTTTTATTTTTTGCTTCTTCTATTTTTTGCTTGGCTACCAAACTATCAGGTAATATTTTTAGTACTTCTTGATAATACTTTATTGCGTTTTCTTTATCATTTTTTATGTTTAAATATATATCCCCTATTCTTATTAAACTTATAAAACCTTGTCCTATTAAGAAAGGATCATATTTATAAACACTTTCATAAGTTTCTATAGCTTTTTCTATATTGATATTTTTTTCGTAAGCAAAAGCTAATTGGTATAACATATCAGGATATTTTATATAGGTATGATTTTTGAGTTTCTCTATTGTAAGATTATAATTGCCTAAATTATTTTGTATTTTAGCATAGTATTCTAGAGCTATTGGATCGTATGGTTTAATATTTAAGGATTTATTTATCATTGACAGTGCTCTTTCTGTTAATTTTTTTTCATAATACACTATACCTAATCCTGTATATATACTTGAAAAATTAACAGGGAAAAATAAGCTTTTTCTTAGTATATTTGTTGCTTCATCTATATAATACTGGCTACCAGAATAGAAGTACATAAATAAATTTGAATATGCCGATAAAATCGTTAACTTCTGATATTCTTTTTGAGACTCAATTATTTCGTTTTGCTTTTTAGAATTATAGTTTTGAATATATTTTATATATTCATCGTCTATTTGATTTATAACTTCTTGTAGTTTATCTAACTGAAAAGACGAAGAGAAATAGAATACGTAAGCAACTGTATTATCTATATCTTGATTTATAAAATTTTTACAATAAGCCATACATTCTTCAAATTTTTGATTGTAATATAATTCAAATATTTTGTTTATATTATAAATTTCTTGCTGGTTTTGATTTTTAAATTCTTTAGCTGAAACCTCAAATATAATTGCCTGACAAATAAGAATAATTATCAATAAGTAAAATGGGTAAATTCTTTCATGCATAACTTTTCCTCCTTTTAGTTATGAGTATATATAAGGTTTTAAGTAAGCTAGGATTTCTCTTTTTTCTTGAATTTCTTTTAATATTTGGCTACCTAATGAATTTATGCTTTGTTTTTTTAATAAAGCATAAGAAGATAGTTCTTCCATAAATACATCGTAAATTCTCCTTTTATATTCTGGTAAATGATTTTTTCTCATTCTTCTCATATTGAAATTGAATAATTCGTCTATTAGCTGATAATCTATCAATCCACTATCTACATCATCTTTTAAGCTTTCTTTCATTATTTTTTTATCAATGTTTAAAGCAATGAAATATAAAGATATAAAAATTATAATTGAAATTCCCACATGCAAAGGATAATATAAACAAACTAAATAATTCGAAAACTGAGATCCTACTGCTGCTATGAAATTCCATAAAAAATGAGAACCTACTGATAATAAATAACCCATAACAATATATACTATTTTCAAAAGATAATTATTAGTTATTGTAGCTAAACCTAGTGCAAAACCAGAAAACATTGACATTAAAGGATGGCTTAAGAATCCAAATAACCATCTTACCAAAACTAATAAAAAAAATCCACCTAATGCTCCTGAATAAGAAACAAATTTAGCCCCATAAATTAAATCCTCAACTATTTTAAAACCCAACGAAGAGGAAAATATGTAAACTAATCCATCCATAGGACTATTAAAATTAGTTCTGAAAAATATTATCAATATTGGGATAACTAATAATTTAAAAAATTCTTCAAATATTGGTGCACTTAGAATTGGTGTTAGTATTCTAGACATTTGCTCTCCAAAAATAGCTGTAAAAATCATTGAATTGAGATCATTAAAAATTAAAGAGAATAAAGTTGCTCCCAATGCTCCCCATAAAAAGGAAAAAATAACTAAACTCCAAGGCTCCTTTTCATAAATATCTATCTGTCTTATTATTATCAACATTATAACACTAAAGATTAAGGATAAAACAGTTGCTATTAATCCTATTAATAATCCGAAGAATCCAGAACTTCCATATCCTATTAACATAAAATACCCCATACATAATAATGAAATAAATCCTATTACAGAAAATAAACCTAATAACAATAAAAACCTATAGATAAAGGATTTTCTACTTGAGATGTTATTAATCTTTGTTATTATGTGTTTTAAATCTTCTTGTGGATGTTTAGGTGCGCTATAAACTGGTTGATTACCATAAACTGATTGATTACTATAAACTGGTTGATTAATTGGATTACTATTTACTAATGCTCCACAACTAGGGCAAAAAATATAAGAACTTTTTACTTCACTTCCGCATACACTACATCTCATAAATTATCTAAATTTATCATCTAAATTTATTTTAGAGTAGTCTATTCAGTAAATAATATTTTTCTTCTTTTGGTTAATGGAGGTAGATCTTCTAGATCTAGACTTATAGTTTGCTTAGGTTCTGAAAAGCCGAATATTCT
>CALFWH010000114.1 GCA_937927985.1 uncultured bacterium
CCCAATTTACCTATAACTTGTCAAGAGATATCTAAGCAAGCTATTGAATGTTTTTATGAAGGGGCTACCGTAGCCCATATTCATGTAAGGGAACCTGATGGATCTGCCAGTAGTAAAGTAGAATATTTTAAAGAAGTAAAAGAATTAATAGAAAAAGAGGTACCAATGATAATCCAATTTACTACTGGTGGAGCAATAGGAATGACAAACGAAGAAAGAATGGCTCCTTTGTACTTAAAACCTCATATGGCAACGTTGAATCTAGGTAGTATGAATTTTGGAAATGAATTATTTATAAATACAGTAGACTATATAGAACAGCTCGCTTTAAAAATGAAGGAATTATCAATAAAACCAGAATTAGAAGTTTATGATGTAGGAATGTTACCTATGGTGGAGTACCTAGTTAAAAAATCTTTGATAGATGAGCCGATGCATGTAGATTTTGTTTTGGGAGTAAAATGGGGTGCTCCAGCAGATCTAGAAACACTGTTGTTTATGCTTAATAAATTAAAATCAATGAATATCAATTTTACCTGGTCTGCAGCTGCTATAGGAAAATATCAACTCCCTATAAATGTAGCAACTATAATTCTTGGTGGATTTGTTAGAACGGGTTTGGAAGATAATCTGTATTATAAAAAAGGAGTATTAGCAACAAATGTAGATTTAGTAAGAAGAATAGTTAGATTATCAAAAGAGATTGGTCGCCCAATTGCTAATATAGAGCAAGCTAAACAAATTTTAAATATATAGGGGGTAAGTTTCTATGGAAGATGTAAAAAAGAAAATTTTAGAAAGATTGAAAAAACTATCTGAAGAAGAAAGAGAAAAGAGAGAACAAATTCAAGAATCAAAAATGGAAGGTGGAGATAGTGTTGATAATCAAGATTATCAATTTAATTTAGAATCATTAATGAGAATAAAACAAGAAAAATCCAATCTGCAAAGCAGATTAGAGGAAATGGAAAATGAAGAATTACAACTAACTTCTGAAAAAAAACCTTTCAAAATTAAGCCTTCAAATAAAAATCTTTCTATACCTATAATAGGAAAGGAATTTGAATTACTTGTAAATGATTCTAAAAAAATAAAAGTTAGAATAGTCTCGCTTTATGAAGAGATAGAAAATAATCAAGAATATTATTCTGTTACTACGGAATCTCCATTAGCTAAGATCCTTGAAAAAATGATTAGTAAATTTTTAATAGAATTTGAGAAAAAGATAGAAAAACTTATAAATTCTGAAACTGATAATAGTAAACTAATAAGATCAATTGAATCTATGAATGAATGGATTGCTATTGATAATCACCAAAAATTTATCAAAAAATTGAAAGAAATTTCTAAGGATAAGAACAAATTAACTAAAGAAATTGATTCTTTTTTAAAGCAAGCTGAAATAGACTCTTCCAAAGTATTTCAAGCAATAAAAGGATGGGAATTCAATATTAAAATAAACGAGAAAGATATAAAATACAAAATTATCGATGTAAATTAATAAAATTGATTATTAACTAATAAAAGGAGTGTGTACTAAATGAGGACACTTGACAAATTGGAAGAAGTAGCACAAGAAGTTATGGATTTACTTGTAAATTATAAATTAGATGAAGAAGAAATATTCTATATTTTAGGATATATAGAAAGAAGCTTATATATTCAATTATTAGAAAAAACCTTGGAAGAATATGGTTTAATTGAAACTGAAGAAGATATAGATGAAGATGAAGAAAAATAATTTTATTTTTTTTATTACTCTCGTTTTTTCCATTTTTGTTATTTTTTTGATATATAAGCTAAAAATTTTTTATGTTAATTATTATGATGAAAGTGGATTAATTGAAAGTAAACTAAAATTCTCGATAAAAGATGGATGGAGTTTTGATAAAGATTACTATTTGGATTTTCAAGATGATTTTTTTTCAATTCGCGATAAAAAGTTAACCGTCGTTAAAGATAAGTATGGATTTAATGTTTATCAAAATAAGATTATAAGATTATTTATCGAAGGTAGAGAATATCGATTTTTTACTAATTTTTCTGAAAGCATAAGAGATCTTTTTTTGAAATATGGTTTAAATAAAATTTTAGATAAAGATCTTTATTACAAAAAAAATAAAATTTCAAAGATAAAAAATTTAAATTCTTCTTCTTTTATTTTGGATAGTTCCAAAATTTATCTTCCCAAAAATTTAAAAATTATTTTTGGTAATAAAGAATATAGTATTTGTTACTATAGTTTTTATTCTAAAAATGAAATAAGACAAAAGATACGCAAATTAATAAATAATGTTTTAAGTAAAATGGAGATAAAAAAAATAGATGATATTGAATTGATTGATCTGGAAGATTTTGTTTTAGTTTCTTTTGATGTATTACCTTCGATAGTTGGAGTTAATTTAGTTTATTATACAGAGTCATTAGAGTTAGTTAGTTATAGTACTAAATATGTATATACTTATAGTTTAAAGCAAGGACAAGAAAGAAGATTAAAGAAAGGGAAGAATGGCAAAGTTAAGAAAGTATATAAAAATATTTTGTATTTTAATGGCAATAGTGAAAGGTTTTTAGTAAGTAGAGAATTTATACAGTACCCAGAAGACGAGATTATAGAAATTGGTATTGCTCCTTATAACTCACTAGATGGAAATTATTATA
>CALFWH010000115.1 GCA_937927985.1 uncultured bacterium
CCATCCTACTTTTGCTATTTATTACATAGATTCTAATTTATTTGGGGCAAAACATATAACTTACAATTTAGAACCCCCAGATTATCAAATAAAAGCACCTGATATTATTAATAACCTTAAAAATCTAAAAACTAATAATCAAAAACCAAAATTGGTGGTTATCTGTAGTCCTAATAATCCCACTGGTAGTATAATTATATCCGATGACCTAGAAGAAGTTTTATCTTTCTGCTTAAAAGAAAAAATTTTAGTAGTATTAGATGAAGCATATTTTGAATTTGTGGATCATCAAAAATATCATAATGGATTGGATTTATTAAAAAAGTATGAAAATCTAATAGTTTTAAGGACATTTTCTAAAGTTTTTTCTTTAGCTGGGTTAAGGATAGGAGTTTTATTTTCTAACCCTTATATAGTTAGAGCCATTAATAATATTAGGTTACCATTTAATGTAAATTTATTAGCCCAAAAAGCTGCAATATATTCTTTGCAAGTTTATGATAAATTGGTTAAAAAAATAAAGATAATCATAAAAAATAAGTATTATTTTTATAAGATTCTAAAAAAGATTAATTTAGATTATATTCCTACTTATGCTAATTTTATAGCTATAAAGGTAAATGATCATATAAAAGTATATGATTCTTTATTAAGAGAGGGTGTAATAGTGCGCCCAGCTTCTGATATGAATATGGGATCTTATATAAGAGTAACTATTAGTCCTTATAAAAAAGATAATTCTTTATTCTTTGAAAAACTAATGAAGGTTATTAAGAGCTTATAATTGTGCCCGTAGCTCAAATGGATAGAGCGTAGGATTGCGGATCCTGAGGTTAGGGGTTCAAGTCCCCTCGGGCACATATATCTCTAATTTAAAAAAGGATTAGCCTAAATTTTGTTTAAAATATCTCTTGCATTATCTAAATAATAAAATTTCATTTTACAATTTTTTTACAAAAAAGAATAATTTTTAAAAAAAAACTGAAAAAAATTAAAAAAAGTTGTAAGGAAAAACACTCTTGAAAAGATAAATAAAAAATGAAACTTTTGGAAAGGAGTAAAAAATGTTATTGGTTGGAAAGGAGATTAATATGAAAAACAAAACTTCAAAGAAAGAAACTAAAAATAAAAGCATTTCAATATTTGATAAAATAGTTTCTGAAGACAATTACAATGAAGAAAATTTAAAAGATTTGAAAGATACGGAGCTTGTTATGTTAGCTAAGAAGGGAAATAAAAAAGCAATAACCACACTTATTAGTAAATATAAAAATTTTGTGCGAGCAAGATCAAAATTTTACTTCATCATAGGAGCCGACAAAGAAGATATAGTCCAAGAAGGACTAATAGGACTATATAAAGCTATAAGAGATTATAATCCAGATAAAAAAACTTCGTTTAGAGCTTTCGCAGAATTATGTATAATGAGACAAATAATAACCGCAATTAAAACAGCTACCAGACAAAAACATACTCCGCTTAATTCCTACGTCTCCCTTAATAAACCAATATTTGAGGAAAATGGAGAAAGAGTACTAAGCGATGTAATAGTAAGCACCAGATCTATTAATCCAGAAGAAATGTATATAACCCTAGAACTTACAAAAGATATAAAAGAAAAAATGAAAAAGTATTTAAGCTCCTTAGAAGCAAGAGTACTATCAGAATACTTACGAGGATTATCTTACCACGAAGTAGCAAAGTCCATAGGTAAACACATAAAATCAGTAGATAACGCCCTTCAACGAATTAAAAGAAAAATACAACAAACAATCAAAGAATCTTACGGCGAATAAATTTGTACAATATTTCTATCAAAAAAATCCCATTTCAACAAATTAATATACCCCAGTCAATTCAACAACAATACAACCTTTATTTTGAAGAAATACTTAATTTTGAAAACCGTAACTACTCACAAAAATTATATCAAACCCTAATTATCGATTCTTTCTTTCATTACACTTTACTTGTTCATAATTATAACAGATTTTTTAAACCTAAAGAAGTAGCCTTAGTAGTAGATATAGGTACTGGTTTAGGAATACCTTCTATTCCTATTATAGTAGCCCATAAGAATTTAAATGAATCTTTAAATCTTGAATTCTACCTAATTGAACCTAATACAAAAAAATTTAAATTCCTTGAAAAAATAAAAAAAATATTTAAACTGGATTTTAATTTGATAAACTCTGATCATAAAAGTTTTTATGACAAAAATAAAAAGAAATTTGATTTTGTATTTTGTAGAGCTGTTTTCCCCCCTCCCAAAATATTTGATATATTTAAAAAATATTCAAAAAATTTTGCATTTTGGCAATACTCTTCTAATTACCAGCAAGTTATACAAAAATATCAAAAAAAACTTAAGGAGAACGATCTCCAGATTACAGAAATTTACCTTCTTTTCGATGAAGACTCAAAAAATCAAGAAGGAAATTTTACAATTATTTTTAAACTAACAAAAGATTATTTTAATTCTAATTCTTCTAAACTATAAAATTCTATATTTTGTTTAAATCCTTTTTTAACTAAGTTAGTCAATACTTTGTTAGGTAATATTTCTATAAATAGAGGATTTTGATAATAATTTAAAATGTTTTCGATAGTTTGAATCCATTTTACGGGGGATACCATTTGTTTTTTTAGTATTTCTTTTATTTTCGAAGCTTCCTTATAAGCTAAAGAATCATAATTTAGAAAAATAGGGACTTTGGGATTATTGAATGTAGTTTTTTCAATTTCAATTTCTAGGTAATTATTGGATTCTTCAACTAAGTAACTATGAAAAGCCCCTGAGACTTTTAAAGGTATTATTTTACAATCCTTGAACTCCGATTTTATAACTTGTTTTAAATTTTCCAATTGCTCTATAGGACAAGACATTATCAATTGATTATATGAATTATAGTTAGCTATAACTGACTGATAATTTTTACATATTTCTTCTAATTTTTGGATTATTTGTGTATTGAATGGATATATAACTGCAAACATTGTGCCATTTTTTGAGTAATTGTGCATATAGTAACCTCTTTTTACTACTAGATTTACTGCTGAATCTAAATCTATTGAATTTGCACAAGTAATAGCAGAATACTCTCCTAAACTATGACCAGTAAAGCATATTTCCTTATCTTGAATTATTTCTTTTATGGTTTCGTAAGTAGCTACTGAAACAGCAAAAATAGATATTTGACTGTATAGAGTGATATTTAATTTTTCTTCATTTTCAATATTATACATAAAATACAAAGGGCGCGAAAGCGGATAACTTTTATTTTCTATATTAATATACTCAGGTAAAATATAATTATTGGTATTATCAAAATCTATG
>CALFWH010000116.1 GCA_937927985.1 uncultured bacterium
ATGAAATTTGAAATGACTAGATACCAAAGTGGATGGATAGAAGTAATAGTAGGACCAATGTTTAGTGGTAAAACAGAAGAACTAATAAGAAGAGTTAAAAGAGCAATCATAGCAAATCAAAAAGTCATCGTTTTTAAACCACAAATAGATAACAGATATGATAAAAACAAAATAGTAACCCATAATGGTCTAAAAATAGAAGCCTTAATGGTAAATAATACTAACGAAATATACCAAAAATCACAAAATTATGATGTAATAGCAATAGATGAAGCACAATTTTTTGATCAATCACTAATACAAATAATAGAAAATTTAGCTGAAGAAAATAAGAGAATAATAATAAGTGGTTTAGATCAAGATTTCAGGGGTGAACCATTCTCAATTATACCTTACTTAATGGCAATAGCAGACAGTGTAGATAAGTTACATGCTATATGTGTAATTTGCGGAGCAGTAGCAACAAAAACTCAAAGATTAATAGAAGGGCAACCAGCACCATACGACTCACCCACCGTAATCATAGGAGCAAACGAAATCTATCAACCCCGATGTAGAAAATGCTTCCAAAAACCCCAAAAAATCTCAAAAAACATTAATCTAACAAATACCACAAAATAATATGCTGTTTTAAAAATAATATGATAGAAATATTACTAATAACAATATCCTATATAATAGGTAGCTTTCCAACGGGATACGTAATAGCTAAATCAAAAGGAATAGATATAACTAAACAAGGTAGTGGTAATATAGGAATGGCTAACGTATTTAGAAGTCTAGGATTTAAATACGGAATTATAGTTTTAATAATAGATGCACTAAAAGGATTTATTCCCACGATGATTGCTATAAAAATAAATCTTAACACATTATGGATTTTATTAGCTGGATTAGCAGCAATTTTAGGTCATATTTTCACAATATTTCTAAAATTTAAAGGTGGCAAAGGAGTAGCCACTTCTCTTGGAGTCATCTTAGCTATTAGTCCCCTATTAGCTATTTCATCCTTTATAGTATGGTTATTAACAGTAATTATCACAAGGTACTCATCATTGGGGTCAATACTGGCTTCAATATGGGCACTAATTATTGTTATACTCTACTGGAATAATCTTATAAATATTCAGTTAATTAACATTCAAATTGACAAAAATTACTTAGCTCTTTTTACTCTTTTATTATCAATTTTCATAATTTTTAAACATAAAGAAAACATCAAGAGAATACTTAAAGGGCAAGAAAATAAGTTATTTTAATATTTGATAATATAATGAAAACTCTAATAGTAAATGCTAAAATACTAACAGCTATATCTGATAAACCTGTAATTTCTAACCCTAGAATCATAGAATTAAAAAACCACTCTATTCTCGTAGAAAATTCAAAAATAAAGAAGATAGGTTTTTATAGAGAATTAAAATCTTATATAGATAATCAAACAAATATAATAGATTTAAACAATAACTACATACTTCCGGGATTCATAGACTGTCACACGCATTTATTGTTTGATGGAAAAAGAATTGAAGATTTTATAAAAAGGCAACAAGGTAAAACTTATCAAGAAATATCTAAGGAAGGAGGAGGAATAAAATATACCATTCAACAAACAATATCTTCCGATAACTTAGAAGAACTCCTTATACAAAGAATAGAAAAATTCTATAAAAACGGCACTACAATAATAGAAATAAAAAATGGTTATGCTTTAGACATCCACAAAGAAATAGAGCACCTAGAATTAATAAAAAAAGTTAGTAAATTTGTAAAACCTTTAATAATCCCTACATTTCTATCGCATATACCTCCATCTAACTTTGAAGAGTATTTATTAACTTTGAGGCAAAATGTAGCAAACATTAGAAAATTAACGAAGTTTTTTGATATATTTTGTGATCAAACCGCCTTCTCGGTAGACCAAACAGTCCAAATAATACAAATACTTAAAAATTATGATTTTGATTTTAGATTTCATACTAATGAGTTTATTGAAGATGGTCTAATAGAAAAAATATACAAAAGTTTTCCAGATTTATCAATAAAGAGTTTTGATCATTTATTAGTTTTACCAGATGAAACTGCGGATTTAATAAAGAAATTAAATTCATTTGCTGTTATAATGCCAGCAACTTCATGGTTTCTAAATAAACAATATAGTCCAATAGAAAAATTAATTCAAAGATCAGTACCTATATGTTTAGCTTCAGATTATAATGCTGGCTCCTCTAATGCAATGTCTATGATTTTCGTATCTAATTTAGCAGCTATATATCTAAAATTACCTGCAGAAAATATACTTTGTTATATAACAGTTAATCCCGCTTTTCTACTTGGTTTAAAAGCAGGGCAAATAAGAGAAAATTACCTATCTTCCTTTATTGTTCTTCACACAGATAATTGGAAAGAATTCTGTTTTACTTTGGATCACAATATTATTAACCCTCTTTCCTTCTAATTAACAAATTATATATAATCAATACTACTATTAAAAAAACTGGATAAATACCAATTACCACTAAATAATCCCTATAAATAGAGAAAAACACAAACGGAAGTATAAAAGAAATAATACAAACAAAAACCAAAAACTGAACATAAAAAGAATAAATCTTTTTTTTTCTATAAAAATTTATCTCTCTAAATATAAATAAATTTATTTCATTAAATATATCTCTATGAGCTTGCAAAATATCTATTTTCTTTTTTTTATATTTATTAACAAGAGGGAGAATTCTTTGATTTACAATTTTATATCCACTAATACCTGAGATATCAGATAGGGAATATAGATTGTTTATAAAACTCTGCCATTGACCATTTTCAATAAACTTTAGTAAAATAACTATTAAGTAAATGTTTTTTGTTTCTCTGTAAATATTAACGATAACATCCGTTTGTTTCATCTGAACAAGTTTTTCTATTGCTTTAGCTACTTCTTCAGAATAAAAATCATTTTCTTTTAAATCTTTAATTATTTTGAATAAATAATCTCTAGTAGATATTGGTAGTTGAGAAAATATATTCTTTATAGCATCTTTGTCCTCTAAATTTTCTTTCTGAGTTGGTATTTGTTTGTTACTAAGATCCATTAAATTAATTTTCTGTGATGCAATATAAAAATTGCTTTTCAAGTTAAGTTCATAATTAATTACTTCTTTTATCTTTTCAAAAGAAGGCCTTGAACTGGGATTCAAATAGCCATTAATATAGGTGTTAAACAAAATTTTAGAAAATTCACCCTTATTAAATAAAAATGAATATAAATTTCTAAATTCTTCGTATTTTTTAGAATCGATTATTAAATCATCAGGAATAACAGGAGGCCAAACAATTTGTGAACTATCAACACTAAATACTACGTTTTGAAAGTATTTATGATCACTTCTGTGTAGAAAATCAAATGGTTTAAAACCAGTAAGAACAAAAAATATTAGATATAAACCCGTCCATATGTCAGAATAAATAGTGAATCGATTATCAAATTTGATTTCTGGTGGTAGTATAAATAAGCTTTCCTTACCTGTAGTTAGTGGTATCCATTCCCATTGATTATTCCAAATCCCTGCACATTCCAAATCCAAAACATAAACATCTTGATTATTATCAACAATGAAATTATCAGGATAAAGATCACTATGGACAATACCTACTGAATTCATTGCATTTAGTATATCTATAAGCTTTTTGTACACGTCTATTCTTTTTTCACTTAAAGGGAATTCATCTTTAAGATAATCAAACAAATCTTGTCCTTTAACAATATTAAATAATAAAAGGATAGCTTTATCAACAGTTTTAAAATTAAAATAATTTTTAACATCAACAGCAGTAGCTAAGGGTATTCCTCTAAAAGTTATGAAAGGGTATATATTAGGATCTATTTTAGCACATATTTTTTTTAAGCTTCTAAATCTTCTAGGGATAGATTCGGTGTTTTCATCAAGAGGAAAAACTTTTATAATATAGTTTTCATAAAAATATATTCTACCTTGTCCTCCAAAAACGGGGAATCCTATTTTTTCTAAATCTATTTCTATAATTTCATTTTTATCAGTCTTGAAAGAAATTTTCATTTTTCTAAATAAATTTTACATAGTTTCAATTAGTATAGTCATGAAACTTCTTATTATTTCAGAAATATTTTTATTTATATTTCCAGCAACATGACCTTTCAAAAAAAGTTTATAATTTTCTTTTTCTTTTGGTAGAAAATCCAATAAATTTGCAATATCTAGTCTTCTAATCTGTTTTAAATTTGCTACACTTGCTATTTTGAATAATAAATCTTCATCAGCATCATTTCCCGAAGAGATCGTGCATAAAGTAGCCCCCATACTTTTTAACTTAAGAGATTCATCTATTACTTCCTTAGTAGTTCTTATATTTTCTCTTCCATCTGTGAATAAAAATACAGCTATATATTTTTCATCAAGTAATCCAGGATCTTGATTAAATTCTTCAATAATTTTATCTGAAAAATAAATCAAAGATATTCTGAAAATACTAAGATTACTACTTGGTAGTAGTCTTTCTAATGTATCATTCAATATACTAACTAGATGATCAGATTTTCTTATTCCATCAAAAGTATTATTTTCATACATACTTGCAGAACCATCCAAAATGAATATTAGTAATTCTACTTGTCCTAAAGATTCTAAAGTACGAAAATTTTCAGACCTTATTATCATAGTCTTATATCCCAAATCGCCTTTAAACTTCAAAAACTTTAATATTTCTATTGCTTAAAAAATTTAATTTTATTTTTTCTTTTGAGATAACTAGCAAACTTGCACCACTACCACATAAAAACACTTTTGTTTTTGGAAAAATTTCATATATCTCATTCCTTACATATCCTATTTCACTATAAACTTTATAAATTACCTTCTCAAAATCATTATGAATAATATGAAAGAAATATTCCCTAAAATAGTTACTTTTAGAATAATAAAAAAATCTATAAGTTTTATTTCCTATCAAAAAATTTTTTCTTCTAAGGAAAGGGTAATATTCTTTATAAGCTTCTTTAGTATCAATTTTAAAAGGGAAAACAATAAGAAAAGTATAAAAATTAGGGATTGAATTTAGTTTTATTAATGGTAAGCAGTAGTTGCCTTTTTCAAAAGCCAAAACATAATTATTTTGATAAAAATAAAGTAGTAAGATAGGTAAAACGTCACTGCCTAAACTTTTAGCAATCTTAAAAGCTTGGGGTATATCAATAATTTTTTGCTTATAAAATAAATATAGGATAGTTGCTGCGTTAGAACTACCCCCACCTAGCCCCCCTCCTAAAGGAATACGCTTATTCAATTCTATTTCAACCAAATATTTTTTGTCACTTCTACTTTTATTAATTCTATCAAAAAGA
>CALFWH010000117.1 GCA_937927985.1 uncultured bacterium
TATTAATTCTATCAAAAAGATCAAAGATAATGTTTTGTTTTTCTAATTCTTTTATATTACTTTTTATTTTTACATCCCAAAAATAATTTTCAATAAATTTTAGTTTTATATCATCGTAAAAATTTAGTAAGTCGAATATTGATGAAATATTATGATAACTATCCTCTCTTTTATTTAAAATTTCTAGAACCCAATTAATTTTTGCATATGATTTTATGTCAGTTGAAAGCATTATTAGTAAATTTTAAAATAATTATCTATTTCCCAGGGAGTTATTTCAGTAGAATAATTTTTCCATTCTATTGTCTTAGATTCTATAAAAGAGTTATATATATGATCTCCCAAAGTTTCTTTTATTAAAGGATCTTTTTTCATTTCATTTAAAGCTTCTAAGAGAGAGGAAGGTAGTTTTTCTATTTTATTCTTTTTTAAGGAATTTTCATCCAATTCGTATACATTAATATTTACTGGTTTTTGGGGGTAAATTTGATTTATTATACCATCCAGTCCAGAATTAATAATAACAGCAAAAGCTAGGTAAGGATTGCAGGAAGGATCTGGACTTCTTAATTCTATTCTTGTAGAGTTACCTCTTTTTGCAGGTACCCTTATTAGCGGACTTCTATTATGTTCTCCCCAAGATATATAAACTGGAGCTTCATAACCAGGTACTAACCTTTTATATGAATTAACTAATGGATTAGTTATAGCAGTAAAAGATTTAACATGTTTAAATATTCCCCCCATATAATTTAACATAACCTCACTTATACCATTATCAGCCTTAGGATCAAAAAAGGAATTTACTTCTCCTTTAAACATAGATTGATGTACATGTAGCCCTGATCCATTTATTCCTTTAATTGGTTTAGGTATAAATGTAGCGTGTAAACCATACTTCATAGAAATAGTTTTTACAATAATTTTGAAAAGCAGTAGCTTATCAGCTGTGTTTATAGCATCACTGTATTTAAAATCTATTTCATGTTGAGAAGGTGCCACTTCATGGTGAATAGCTTCTACCTCAAATCCAAAATCTTCTAGTGTTTTCAATATTTCTACTTTAACCTCCTCTGCAGAATCCAAGTATAACATATCAAAATATCCACCATGATCAGTGTGTTGAATAACAGGATCGTTAGTAAGGGGATTATACTCAGTTCTTTTTAGAGGAAAAAGAAAGAATTCAGCTTCAACTCCTAACATTGGGAAATATCCCATTTTTTTGGATTTCTCAACTACTTTTTGTAAAATGAATCTTGGATCTCCCTCAAATCTATTACCATTAGGATAGTAAATATCACATATTACAAAAGCTTCGTTATAACCCTTTAAGTTAGCTACTACAAATGTATTTAAATCTGGTACTAATTTCATATCTGATTCTTCTATTCTTACAAATCCTTTGATAGATGATCCATCGAATAATATTTCTCCATCAAGCATTTTTTTTAATTGAGATACAGGTATTTGCACTCCCTTAGGTATACCAAGTATATCAACAAACATCATTCTTATACTTTTAACTTTACTCTCCTTAATAATGGACAATACATCCTGTGTTTTTAACATAATAAATTTTCCTCCAGTTTATATTAGATTTATTAAAAAGTCAATAATTAATTAATAATAAAGCCTTCCTCTGTTTCAGAAATATCTTTTTGAGTTAATTTATCTAATTCTACTTTAACTTTAACAATGGATATAAATTCTTGAGATTTATCTTCTAGTAATGCTTTAACCTCAGTTTCTACTTCTGATTTCATTAAAGAGCCATATTCTGTAGAGAACAAAGTTACTCCTTTTGATTTTAGAGATTGGGTTACTTCATTCATCTTGTTTTTCCATTCATCACTATTTACTTCTATAACTAATGTATCATAGGACTTAAATTTTTCAATTCCTTTTGCAGTGTAGTAGTAATTTAAATTTATATTTCCTCCATCTTGAAGTTTTAATTGAGCAGGAGCTACCCAGGTTTCACCTATTGACACTGGTTTATCTGGGAAAGTAGGTGAATTTACTGGACTATCCATAGTGCTAGCTAAAACCTTACCTTTTTTATCCATTGTCATTTTCATTGTTTGAGTAGGAATAGCTACTTCCTGAGGATTAGAATTTCTTAAAAAAGAAATAGGCTCTATTTCAACGTATAATTCATATGCTCCATTTGGTAAAACTTTAGAAACTCTTTGCAGTAATTTAAGCTTTATTTCATCTATTTCCTTCTCTTCTTTTCCATTTTCTCTATATATCTTTGTGTTAGTTATATAAACGTCATAGATATACAATTGTCCTTCTTTCATTCTATATTCCAGATTTATTTGATTCATCTTATTTTTACCTCCCTTTAGATAAAGTTATTTTATCACTTTATTTTAATATTAACTTTTTTTAATTCTTGATTAACTTCAGCTTTTTTCAATCCTACTTTACTGTTTTCTAATTGAATTTCATTTTCAAGATTTTTTCTACTATTTTGGACATTTGCAATTATTTTTTTTAACTCTTCTTCAAATTGAGAGAGTATTTTAATTACGTATTTATCAGCATCATTGATTAAAGATAAGGCTTCTTCTTTTGCTTGGTTTTCTATTTGTTGAGCTTTTTGATATGCTAATTTAACTATTTCTTCATTTTCAACTAAATTATTTTTCAATTCATTCAATTCTTTTTCTTTTCTTTCTAATTCTTTTCTTAGTTTTGTAACCTCTTCAGTTGGTGTGTATGAATCCATAATAATTTGTCTTATCTTATTTATAATTAGTTGATTATCTTTAAATTTAATGATTGAAACTCCAAAAAATTTATTTTTTCTTAAATTTGATTCCAATTTATCCAATAGTCTAAGTAAATTTTCCATTATCCTACCTCCACACAAGCATATTCTAGTATATTTTTAACAAAATTAAAATTATCATATAGAATTAAGGAGAAATTATCCCAGAAAACACAACTACCAAAAGCCAAAATCTTACCCTTGTTTTTATTATTAACTTCAGAAATCAAAATATTTTTTTTATTGTAATCTTGTAAAATAATTTTATATTCATAGTCGGTTTTTTGATTAATAGTTATACTTGATGAACAAGG
>CALFWH010000118.1 GCA_937927985.1 uncultured bacterium
TTTATTCCTAATCCTAGATTTTATATTTTTAACTTTTGAAACTAATTCACCATTAATTCCGTTTAACATACAAGTATAAAGGTATATACTTTCTTCCGTATGGTAAAACTACAAAATTCCATATACTTTCCAAATATAATGGATTAAGTAAAAAGCTGCTTAACATATTTTGCTCAAAAATGACAAAACTATCTAATCCTTGATCCAAAATCTTATTCCTTAGATTTAATTTTAAATCCAAATAAATAAAATTTTTAAATTCTTGTACCTCCAAAAGATCTAAATTACTAATTTCTAAAAACATTACACTATCTATTTTCTCAACATTATAGTAATATTTTATATAAAAAAAATCTAGAATTTCAAGCAACCTTAATAAATTATCATAGTGGTTAGAAACTAAAAAATATCTATCCTTAAAATAGTATTTTTCTATTTTCTTACATAACCAAGAATAGTTAATCAATTTATCACTTACAGTAGATAAGTAAAATAAGTACTTGTTTAGCAAAATCTCAAGTAATTGATCATTTTTACTATCAAAAGAAAACTCAAATAAAACAGAAAATATTCCATTAATGGTAGAAAAATTTCTTAAAACAGAAACTGAATTATAAGAATCATCTCTATTGGGAGCTTTATATTTATCAATTTTTACACCAAGTGAACTGAAAATTTTTATAGATTCACTTTGTAAATCTTTTTGTAAATCAATTAACATATAATAATCATCACAATAAATAGATCTATTTGCTATTTTATATTTTTGATATATAGAATATATATTTTTAATAATTTTATCAAAATTACCAAAACTATAAAAAAAGTTAGATGAATTATTACTAGTTTGATGAATATCTATAAGAAACAAGGGATTATACTGGTTTACTAGTTTTATGATAAATTGAGCGCTTTTAGAATAGAGATTTAAGAATGTCCTATTAGGATCAAGTCCCTCGTAATTTGTCCTTCTCTTATTATCAATCCTGTACTTGCTTGGTTGTAAGACTATTATGTAATTAAAATCAGAAGGAAAATACGAAGATTTATAAACCAAATTTTTTAAAACTCTATAAGCTAGATCCTCATTACCATGAATAGAACAAATAATCATTCCATTTCTATTACTATCATTACTTAAAAAATAGGCTTCTATATCTTGATCAGAAGGTATCTTATATAAGTTAGCACTTTTAACATCACTAATGATTATGACAAATAAGATTAACAAAAATATTAATTTACTTACTTTTTTTGTCATTGTTTTATAAACAATAAAAGGATAATTATTTTTTAGTTTCCATGATGAAATTTTGTTTAAACTTAGTAAGAGTTTCATGTAAATCTTTTAAACTTTCGTCTGATAATTTTTGTTTTTTCTGGATTTCTTCAATGATATATTTTTTATTAGCTTTACAGTATTCTATCCATTTAATTTCAAATTCCCTAATTTTTGATAATTCTATATCATCTAATAATCCGCTTGTGCCAGCAAATATAGATAATATTTGTTCTTCTATAGGCATAACTTTGTGAAGATCTTGCTTTAGTAATTCCATTAAAACCTGACCTCTTGTAATTTGTTTTTGAGTTGCTTCATCTAATTCTGAAGCAAATTTAGTAAAAGATTCTAATTCTCTAAACATAGCTAAATCGAGTTTAAGTTGTCCAGCTACTTGTTTAGTAGCTTTTATCTGGGCAGCTCCCCCCACTCTTGAAACTGATAATCCTATATCAATAGCAGGCTTAAAACCTTTGTTAAATAAATTACTATCCAAATATATTTGACCATCGGTTATAGAAATAACATTTGTAGGAATATAAGCAGATATATCGCCTAACTGAGTTTCTATAACTGGTAAAGCAGTTAAGCTTCCTCCTCCTAAATCATCTGAAAGCTTAGCAGCTCTTTCTAATAATCTAGAATGTAAATAAAAAACATCTCCAGGATAAGCTTCTCTTCCTGGAGGTCTTCTTAAAAGCAAAGATATTTCTCTATAAGCTTGAGCATGCTTAGTTAGATCATCGTAAACAACCAAAACGTGCTTACCCTTATACATAAAATATTCCCCTATAGCACAACCAGCGTAGGGAGCTAAATATAACAGAGAAGGTACATCGGTTGAAAAAGTAGAAACAACAATAGTATAATCCATAGCTCCATATTCCTCAAAAGTTTTTATTACATGTGAAACATAAGAAGCTTTCTGTCCAATTGAAACATAAATACATATTACATCTTTACCTTTTTGATTTAAAATGGTATCGATAAGAATAGAAGATTTTCCAGTTTGCCTATCACCTATTATTAATTCTCTTTGTCCTTTACCAATAGGTATAAGCATATCTATTATTTTTATTCCAGTGTATAGTGGTTCTTCTACTGGTTTTCTATCAACAACCCCAGGAGCCAAAGCTTCTAATGGCCTAAATGAATCAGTTACAATCTCTCCTTTACCATCAAGAGGTAAACATAAAGGATTTACTACTCTTCCTATTAATTGTTCACCTACTGGAATTTCTAAAACCCTACCAGTTTTCTTAACTACATCCCCTTCGTATATATCTGAATATCTATCCAATAGTAAAACACCAACACTTTGTTCTTGTAAATCAAAAGCCAGCCCATATCTATTGTTTCCAAAATCAACTATTTCTCCATATTTAACTCCTTTAAGACCATAGGCTAGAACTACATTATCACCTACTTGCAAAACAGTACCTATATCTTGTTTTTCTATTCCTATTCCTTGGAAAGATTCTATTTGTTTCTTTATTATTTCAGATAATTCATCTATTTTTATTTCTGCCATTATTTACCACCTTCCATTCCTATTGTAATTTATCTATCTAAAGAATAATTTATCAAGTTTATCAACCTAGTGGCAAAAAGTTTGTTTTGAGAAGTAGATAGAGGATTGTTTTTTATAGATTCAAGTTTATTTTGTATTTTATGTATAATCCCTAAAGATTCATTTCTACTTTTTGGCAAATACATAAAATTCAATATTAAAGGATCTTCAGAAGAATTAATTTTAGTATATCCTTGTATAAACAGAAGCAAAAATACATAATCTTCTATAGTTTGTTGTCTTATTTGGCTTATATCCTGATTAAATTTTATGTCTTCAAAAAGTGTAAAATATAATTTTCTAATATTTTTAGAAACTATTTCTTCATTAAAATAGTATTCGTATTGAGGAGATAAAGGTAATATTAGTGCAACCATAGCTGTTAATCTATAAATCCTTTCAAAATAATAAGCTAGATCAATATATGAAGTAGTTCTAGTACTAATAGTACCCCATTGATAATCCCCAAAAATTACAGAATTATACAGAGAATCTATAGGTATTATAACTTTATTTGAAGAAAGATCTTTAATAACACTACTTGACACAAAATCTCTCAATTTGCTATCTATCATTTCTATATTTTTCTTATTTTCACCTAGGAAAAATCTGCTAAAATTTTTACCTACTAAATAATAGAATAAATTCTCTAATTTAACATTGATATAGGAATTCAAACTAGATCTTGTAGTCCAATAGAGAAACTTAGGATCATTTCCATACTTATTTAATTTATAAGGAGCATTTTGCATAATAAATACATATAAATTTGCCATATCTTCATACCATTTATATGGAGTACTAGATAAATCAAACTTAGCTATATTAGGATCTAATATAAATAAATCCTCGTCTGGTCCATAATAAAGGGAAGATTTTGCAGCAATATTTTTAAGTTCATTTTCATTTTTAGTATATCCATATTCTATAGCTAAATAATCATAATAACCTAATTGTGTCATAAATATATCCTTAGTAAAATATGGTTTACCGTTTTTATAAGTTATATTTACAGGATTATAATCCATACAAGAATAAGTTATACCATTTTTTGAAGTATAGTTCTCATCTTGTAATTGTGAAATACTTACAAAAGAGGAAGCTTTAAAATTATGCCTTAATCCCAAAATATGGCCCACTTCGTGAATTATAATATCCTTTACATAGTCTTTTACAAATTTTTCTTTATTTAATTCATAGTAATTAGGATTATCAATGATAATACTAGTAATAGCTAATAGAGCATTTTCTGTTTTCTGTAAAGCATAATCACAAACATTAATAACATTA
>CALFWH010000119.1 GCA_937927985.1 uncultured bacterium
AAATAAATAATGATAATTTTTGTTACTGGCATATCTGGTTCTGGTAAAAGTACAGCCCTAAGTATTTTAGAAGATTCTGGATTCTATTGCATAGACAATGCCCCCCTTAATATCATACCCAAAATAATAGATATAGCTCAAAAAAGTAATATAACAAATATAGCTTTCATTATAGATCCCCGAATGGTTTTCATTTCTAAAAGAGATAATAATTTTTTTAATGAAATAAGAAAATTTACAAAAGATATATTAAGTTTAGCTAAAAAATACAGCATAAAAATAATGTTTTTAGATTGTGAAGAAACAGTTTTGATAAAAAGATACAATTCAAGCCGAAGAGTACATCCTCTAAACCCCGAAAACGTTCAAGAAGGTATAAAATTAGAAAAACAATTACTAAAAGAATTGAAAGAAAACTCAGATTTTTTAATAGATACCTCTCTTCTATCCCCTTACGAATTATCTCAAAAAATATCGGAAATAATATTCCTAAAAAAAATAAATATTTTAAAACTAATTTCTTTTGGTTACAAATATGGTTTTATTAATACAGATTTTGTAATAGATACAAGGGTTTTAAAAAATCCTTTCTATATTAAAGAATTATCAACAAAAACAGGATTAGAAGAAGAAGTAAAAAAATACCTATTAAAAGAATCTTCAACAATTGAATTCTTAAATAAAACAATAGACTATATTGATTATATCCTAAATATATATTTCAATGAAGTAAAGATTTTTTTAGAAATAGGTATAGGATGTACAGGAGGAAAACATAGATCAGTTTTTGTCACAGAATATATTTATGAAAAAATAAAAGATAAATACCCAGATCTAAAAATATTAGTAGAGCACAGAGATATTCACAAAAATTAATAAAGATTTATAAATAAACCTACATGAACAAAACAAATTGGATAATTTTATTCATAAATTCAGTTGTTTTATTATTGCTATTTATATTCGTAGTTTATCCATTTTTCAAGATTTTTGTTTCTTCAATGTATATAGATATAACTTATTTAGGTTTAAGAAAGTTTGTTTTTTTAGATAATTACTTTTATGTTTTAAGTGATTATAAGTACTGGAATTCGTTATACAATAGTTTTAGATTTGGTATAATAGCTTTCTTGATTGAGTTAGTTTTAGGATTTTGGTTAGCTTACTTAATTTGGAAAAATGAAAATAACAAATTATTAAGAATAAGTATTTTGATACCTTGGGCTTTACCAACAGCTATAATGGCATTAGCTTGGAGATTTTTTTTAAATGAGCAATATGGAATCATTCCCAAATTTTTTAGTATTTTTGGGATAGAAAACATTTTTTTATCAAATTTTACATGGGCTTTCATATGGATGGTAATAATAGATGTATGGAAAAACACACCATTTATAGCAATAATGTTTTATTCAGCATTAAAAGGTATAAATAAAGAGTTGTTTGAAGTTATTGATTTAGAAAAAGGGAATTTTTATCATCGTATATTTTGGGTAATATTACCAATTTCTATTCCTGCAATATCTGGGGCTTTGTTATTTAGATTGTTATATGCTTTAGTTATTTTTGATTTACCTTATGTTTTAACAGGTGGAGGGCCAGCTAATTCCACTAAAACTATCCCAATGTATATCTATGAAAACTTTTTTAAATACCTTGATATTGGCTATGCAAGCTCCTTAACAGTTATATCAATTATTCTAATATTTATAATCTCAATTCTGTTCATGGAATTCGTTAAAAAAATTTTCCTTTATTATCAAAAATAAATTTATATAGTTTTTGGCAATTTTTAATCTCAAAAACTAAAAAATATTTATAAAACCTATATAAGGATTTTTATAAAAAATTGTATAAATAAAAATATAGGGGGGAAATAAAAAATGAAGGATTACTATGAAATATTAGGAGTAAGTAGAACAGCTACAGAAAAAGAATTAAAAGAAGCTTACAGAAGATTAGTAAAAAAATATCATCCCGACCTTAACCCTACCAATAGGCAAGAAGCAGAAAAAATATTTAAAGAAATTAACGAAGCTTATGAAGTACTTAGCGATCCAGAAAAAAGAAAACTGTACGATAAATACGGACACAATTGGAAAAATGTTAACCAAAATACAAACTATAAATACTATCAAGATTATAAATACCAATCAAAAGCAACTAAAGATTTAGAAGAAATACTCCAAGAAATATTTGGTAGCTTCAGAAAAACTAAATCTTATCATTCACCTTTTGAAAATATTTTCTTCAACTTCGATTTATTCTCCGATGATAATAATAAAACATACTCAAACAATAATATACCAGAAATAGAAGTTTTCTTTAATATAGAAGAAATATATAAAGGTATAACCAAAAACTTAACATTAAATATAAATAACAATCCCGTAAATATATCTCTAAACATCCCTCCAAGAATAAAAGAAAATTCAAAAATAACAGTAAATACTATCTATGGACCCATAAAAATAAAAGTGAAAATTCATAAATCTGAATACAAAGTAATCAATGAAAAAGACCTTTTATTAGTACTACCAGTGGAAATAGATAAAATACTTAGAAATGAAGAAGTAACTATACTTTTACCCAATGGTAAAAAATTAAAAACAACCTTTAATATAGAAAATCTTTACAATGAAGTAACCTTTAAAAATCTAGGATTAGTAGATAGTAAACAAAATGCAGGTAACTTAATCATAATACCAGTACCAAATATACCCAAAAGTAAAAAAATTCTTGAAAAAATAAATCAAATTAAAACTACATTATACAATTAACCTATGATAGAAAAAATATTAAAAATTCATGAACAAACAATAAGAAACTATGAAAAACAAAAACTAATAAAACCGTCCCGTACCCAAAGCGGAAGAAGAATGTATAGCCTAAAAGATATAGCTAAACTTAAAATAATAACCACCCTATCAAAAGATATGGGTATAAACACAGCAGGTATAGAAGTAATAATGAAATTACTAGAAGAAATAGAAAAAATGAAACAAATACACGAATCTAAAATAAAAGAGTTAGAATCAAAACTAAATTACTATTACCAAAATTATGGAGAAGTAGGTATAACACAATACAAAACCCCTAGTATACAAAAAAAACTAGAAGATTCTTAATCCAATTCCAAAACATAACAATTATAGTACTTTATAATTTTCTTAACCTTACTGTTCAACTTTAATCTTTCTAAAGCTAAATCAATATCATTAGTTTGAATAAAAATCTTATCACCATTATCTGAAAAAAAGTACTCTAAATTATCATTATAAATTAACTTTTCAAATTTTTGATAACCATCAAAAAAGGTAACAAATTTATTTCCAAATGTATAATCTACAAATTCATTCAGAGAAAATATTCCTGGGAAATAATAATAAAACTGGTTATCAGAGTAAAAATTGTAGTTTAAATCGGTACGAAAAACGATATAGTTTTGAGATTTATAGTTAATAGATTTTTGGAATATTGGTACTAATTTTTTGTTATTGATGTAGATAACGCTTGAGCTTCCTCCATCTAGATTAAGAGCATTTTGAGAATCTTGTAAATAGTAAGCTAAATCATATAAGCTTAAACCTTCCTTTCTTTTCAAATTTTGTCCATAAATAACTTCTAATTTCAAATTACCATCTTTATCCATATGAACCACGGTTCTTGGAGCAGGATCTATTATATTATTTCCTTTAACTCCAAAAGCTTCTAAATCAGGATCCATAACAAAAACTGAATCTTTATAAATCAGAGGTCCAGCTTGTAACAAAAACTTTATATCGTAAATACTTCTCAAAACTTCAATATACCTTAAAAAATCTTTCCTTAAATTAGGCAATCTATCAAATAAAAAATAATAACTATCCTCTTTTCTTAGTAAAGCCCAAAATCCTCTATAAGGTCTATATTCCACAGGGTAACTTAAAACATTATTGTCAACAACTACTCCAGCAACAGTAAAATATTTACCATTATTATTCCTTGCAAAATACGTACCATTAAGCCCAAACCAAAAATTATCACTCTTAAATAATAACTCTTCCTTATTATCATTAGTTATAAAATCTATTTTAAACAAACTTATATCAGGTACTTCAATACAGTAAGAATAAATATTTACAGGATTTTCGTTCATATTTAAAACTTGAATGTAATAATTCAGTTTGGAAATAATTTTCTTTTGATTATAAAGTTCATCTTTATAGAAATATACAGTACTTTTAATTTTGTATTCTAAGGGGAAACCAAAAATTATTTTATTTTCCTCTTCATTTTTAGCGATTAGTTCATAAGGCAAAGGATAAGGAGTATTAATTTTTATAACCGAATAGTAAGGAAAATAATTATCAATTTTAACTGAATAAAAAGAATATTGAAAATCATTGGTATATAAAAATTCAAAAGGTAAGAAAATATTTATTTGGTTCTTATTAGGATAAAAAATTCTGTAATATTTTGGATTATAAATCTCAATATATAAATTTTGTTGGTCGTACCAAAAGGATGTTTTCTTAGAAAAATTATGATTTTGTCCTAAAACAAGATTAATAGAGAGAAAAATAGAGAGAAAAAAAATGAAAAACAATAAAATTAATCCTATTTTTACTATTTTCAGTAATTTAGGAATTAAGGACATTTTGTGTTACAAAGTCTGTAATTTTTTCGGATAGTTTGGAAATCCTTTGTGCTTCTTTTAGTGAGTAGTTTTCATAAGGAGGTTTTAACATATTTGCTCCTGGATATCTTGAAACTATATAGTGTTTATCTATTTCCTTAGCTATTTCAAAAAATTCTTCAGGAATAGATATTTTTTGGCTCAAGGTTTCTAAAAGATTAAAAACGGAATGTCTAAAAGATTCCAAGTTAGATTTTTTCAGTGCTGCTTTTAGAATCTTTACAGTTGATTCCTGATAACAAAAACAAGCCCATTCAAAATGTCCATTTTCTAAACATAGATTAGCTACTTCTCTATCCCTTAAAGCTTGCTTATACCAAGATTCATATATTAATTTATTTAGATCTTTTTTTTCTTTCATATTGATTTAATAGTTATCCTTAGTAAAGGTTCTTTTAAGTTTGATGTACCCAATATTACTATTTGATGGCTTCCATATTTAAAGATTATAATCAGATAATTTTCTAAATTAAAAGATATGAAATCTGCATCTATTTTTGATTGAAAAACTTTCATAATTTTTTCTATTTCCTGTAGTAATTTGTTATCAATGTCACCGCTAATTTTAAGAAAATTTTTATTTTCATCAAAAGTATATATACCTAATATTTGATTATTATTTTTAAAGGCTTTTAAAATCTTTTCTTTTTTTTCTTGTTGCACTTTTAAAATTCCTTATTCTGATTTTGATTCTTCTGTTGTTTCTTCTTCATGAGTTATAGTAACGATAGCAGTATCACCTCTATCCACGAATTTTATATCTTTGAATTTTTCAATTAAATTAGATACGTGTATACTATCTCCTATGTTTAAATTAGAAATATCGATAATAATTTTGTCGGGGATATTATCTGGGGTAACTTTGATTGTTAGTTTATTTAGAAGTACTTGTAGGACTCCACCTGCTTTAACTCCAGGACTTTCTCCCCTTATTTCCAAAGGAACCTCTATTTCTATAAATCTTCCTTCTATTAAAGAAAGGAAATCAACGTGAAGAGTTTTATCTTTAAGATAATCGTATTGTATTTCTTTAACTACAGATTTATATAAATTGTTATCTACTTTTATTTTTACTATTTGTCCGATTCTTAATTTTTCTGCATCTTTTACATTTATAGAGAATTCAATGTTTGGAGTATCCTTACCATACAGGCAAGCAGGAATTAACTTTTTTTCCCTTTGCTTTTTTGCTTCTACCTTTCCCTTACCCCTTAATAGTCCTTCTATAGTCATTTCTTCTTTTTCATTTTTTACTACAAACATAGTCATACTTCTTAACCTCCATTTATATTTGTTTTTATAGAATTCTACAAAAAAAAAAATCCTCCTATAAAGGTTTTATCCACTTTTTTATCAAAAATAGATAATATGTATGAAATAATGATTTTAATATCTTTAATCATTGTTTTTTTTATCTCTGCAAATTTAAAAATACCATACGTTTTGGCAAGCGTTATAACTGCAAGTTTTATTGTTATTCTAAATTTAAAGTATAATATACTTAACAATCAAACAGGAAATTTGAGTATTTTTTCCCAAATAGCTATACCATTAATATTTTTTTCCCTGGGACTTGGTTATAATTTGAAAACTTTTTTTAATATCATAAAAAAAACATTTGTACCGTCCTTAATAGATACTTTGAATCTATTTGTACCATTCATAATCTTATACCTATTGACAAATGAATTTTTTACTTCATTAGTATTAGGATTAATACTCTATCCATCAAGCACAGCAATAGTAGTTAAAATACTAGAATTCCAAAAAAAATTAGTATCTAAAACCACTGATATTGTAATAGGAATACTTCTATTTGAAGATATATTGTTAATTATCATCTTAACAATCCTAGATTTACAAACCAAAAATCAAAATGATTTAATAATTCTAAAGATAATATTAACAATCTTCATGATTCTTATTATTTATCTCTTATCAAACCTACTTAATAAGTATTCTCTATTTTTTGAAAAGTATTTACAAGAGGAGATTGGAGTCTTATTTATTTTTGGATACTTCTTCATATTTTTTTCTGTTTGTGAAATATTTCATTTACCGGAAGTACTAATTATGTTCCTAGCAGGTTTATCCATACCACAGCAATTATCAAGTACAATAAAACCTAAAATAGAAATAATTAAAAATTTTTCAATAGCAATATTTATAATGGACTTTATTTTCCAAAGTAAAATAACAACAGATTTAAATATAATCATTCTTTTATTGTCACTTTTATTTATTTTCCTAAAAATTCTTACCACCTACATCGGTTTACTATATAGTAAAACTAAAATTCAAATTAAAGAAATTTTCTATTTAATACCAAGAGGAGAATTTAGTGTTTATTTTTCTTCAAAATTTAATGGTTTTGAAATAATTGGTTTATCTTTAGTTGTTTTATCTAACTTAATTTTTACTTTAATTTTACTTATAACTCCTTCTAAAGAAAAACAAAAGTTTATCTATAAATAAAAGAAAGAACAAAAACCATATATTCTGAATGATACTCCTTAAAGTTAGTATTCTTCATCATTTTTTGCTTGATAAAACTCGGTACTTTTTGATTAACTTGCAAATATAAAAATAAAATAATGCTTTGTTGATTATAAACATTTTTTATAGAAAGCACAGTGCCCCATGGAGAATATAGAAAATTAGTAGCTAAACTCTTTGGAAGATAATCCCTATATGGATCAGTAAATAAATCAAACAAACTATTAGCATATTTAAGTTTGTCTATATAATATTTTTCACAAGCAATTTTTAAAAATCTATAATTCTGCAAAAAAACAGCTAACTTAGCATATTGAGTACTAAAGTAATAATAATTAAAACCTATTAAAATTAAAAGAAAAATTATTACAGATGATGTAATTATTTCTATAGTGGAAAATCCTTTTAGCACTATTTTACTAACTTATTTTTGATTGATTCAATCTATTATATTTTTTGAGAGCTGCTTTTAGCACATTTAATCCTAAAGAAGCACAATTAGGTCTTAGAAGATAAATATCCTTACCAATTAATCCAATTAAGTAGTTAATATCTATGTTTTCAAGATCTGTTATTTTTTTATTTTGTAGACTTTCTAGTAAAATAGAGGTAGAAGCTTGGCTTATGCTACATCCTTCACCTTGAAAATACAGTTCCACTGTTTGATCTTCTCTAAGTTTAAGATAAATAGTAACTATATCCCCACATCCTGGATTCCCTCCTTGAACCTCTATATCAAAACTATTGGGTTTCTTTTTATAGGGAGAATTTTCGAAGTGATCCAAAAATAACTCTAATTTTTCTAATCTATCCATTTTAATCCCCTTTCCCTTGCTACTTTTTTAGCTTTTTGATATCCAGCATCAGCATGCCTTGCTACTCCTATTCCTGGATCATTAGTTAAAACTCTTTCTAACCTATCATAGGTTTGCTTTTTACCATCGGCAACTATAACCATTCCAGCGTGAATTGAGTTTCCTATTCCAATTCCACCTCCATGATGCACAGATACCCAATGAGCTCCCGAAGCAGTATTAAGCAAAGCGTTTAAAATTGGCCAGTCTGCTATCGCATCAGAACCATCTAACATTCCTTCAGTTTCCCTATAAGGGGAAGCAACACTTCCTGTATCTAAATGATCTCTACCTATAACTATAGGAGATTCTAATATTCCTTTCTCTACTAAATAATTGAAATACATTCCAGCTTTATCTCTTTCTTTGTAACCTAACCAACATATTCTTGAAGGTAATCCCTGGAATTTTATTTTATTTTGCGCATTTATTATCCATTTTCTTATTCCTTCATCTTCGGGGAATAATTTTAATATAGCATTATCAGTTTCAAATATATCTTTTGGATTTCCAGATAAGGCTACCCACCTAAAAGGGCCTTTTCCTTCCTCAAATAATGGTCTTATATATAATTTTACAAACCCCTCAAATGAAAAAGCTTCATTATAACCAGCTTTATAAGCTTGTCCCCTTATGTTATTACCATAATCAAAAACAATAACTCCTTTTTTCTTAAATTCAACCATATAATAACAATGTTTATAAATAGTTTCTAAACTTCTTTTAATGTATTCTTCAGGATTTTTATATCTTAAATTTATTGCGTCTTTTAAAGTTAATCCTTCAGGGATATAACCGTTTAATTCATCATGGGCAGAAGTCTGATCAGTTATAACATCTGGATAAATTTCATTTTTGTATAGGTATTCAAGTAAGACAGAAGCATGAGTATGAACTGCAATGGATATAGGGATTGATTTTTGTTTATTTTCTAAAGCATATTTTACTGCTTGGTCTATATTATCAAAATAGATATCTAAATATCGAGTTTTTATTCTTTTTTCTATTCTTTCTTTATCTACTTCTGCAATTAGGGCAACTCCGTCATTAAGGGTAATTGCTAGAGGTTGAGCTCCGCCCATTCCTCCTAAACCAGCACTAACCACTAATTTACCCTTTAAAGTACCCGAAAAGTGAATATCAGCTAAAGATTTAAAAGTTTCATAAGTACCTTGTATTATTCCTTGAGTACCAATGTAAATCCAGCTTCCTGCAGTCATTTGACCAAACATTATAAGTCCCTTAGCCTCTAATTCTCTAAAATACTGCCAATTTGCCCAATTAGGAACTAACAAAGAATTTGCAATTAATACTCTTGGAGAATTTTCAAAAGTTTTAAAAATAGCTATAGGTTTACCTGATTGTACTATTAAGGTTTCATCATTTTCTAACTGCTGTAAAGCATTTACAATTTTGTGATAACTTTCCCAATTTCTTGCTGCTTTTCCACTACCACCATAAACTATTAAATCTTCAGGTTTTTCAGCAACATCAGGATCCAAATTATTCATAATCATTCTAAAAGCAGCTTCTTGTGGCCAATCCTTACAATGTAATTCCTTTCCCCTAAAAGCTCTTATAATTACTTTGCCCATTATCTCTACCCCCATGTTTTAAAATTCTCTTACTAATTTACAAAATCCTTTAACTATAATTCAACCTTACTTCAAAATTTGATCTTTTTACTGTTAAATATCATTAAAAATCAATATAAAATTTGTATAAAAAAAAACCATAAGGGTATAATGTATAGTGGAGGGGGTAAAAGGAAAATTAATAAAAACCAAATATAATGGAGGTGATTAGAATGTTAACAACAAGAGAAAGAAGAACATTAGGAAGAAGACCAATGATATCAGAATTGGAAAGAATTCATAATTTAGTAGATAATTTAATGGGAGAAATCTTTGGGACTACTCATTCAATGCCAACAACAACCCCCACTCCAACATGGACATGGTTACCCCCAATGAACATGTGGGTAGAAAATAACACACTATACTGCGAAT
>CALFWH010000120.1 GCA_937927985.1 uncultured bacterium
CATCAAAAAAACTACAATATTCTTATAAATCGAATTATTCAAATTCTTAAATCGTATCCAAACACTGAAAATATTATTAACATAGTAAATAAAATTGACTACCAAAATTTAAAATATTGGTTATCAGCTTTCAAATAAAAATTTTGATAAAAAATATCCTACATTCCCAAAGCCCTGTATTGAAACTGTTATATCTTCTAAATTTTTTTCGATACCAATTTTTTTAGGATATCTTTTCTTTCTGAAAATAGATATTGAATTAAGTAGAATCCTCCCAATCCAGTAGCTTATTTTCTCCCTCTTATTCCTCCTTGTTGAATTGGTTTGCCTGTTACACAAGCTAAATAATCTACTTCTTTATTTGATAAAGTAGCCTAAGTATCTAAGCTCATTTCTCTTTCTGAAGATCCCATATCTGGGCCTGGTACATCTATTGAAGGTCCTATAAAATTTTTTCTGTATAATTCAAAAGTATATCTTCTAATTATTCTTTCTATTTCATTTTCTGAATAATTTTGAGGATTTATTTTTATTGCTCCTTTTGCTCCCCCAAATGGAATATCCATAATAGCACATTTATAACTCATTAATGCAGCTAAAGCCATAACTTCGTCTAAGGAAACATTATCGCTTATTCTCAATCCACCTTTAGTAGGCAATTTATGATAACTATGCTGAGCTCTCCAACCATGGATAATTTCTATTTTACCGTTATCTCTTTTTATTGGAAAAATTACACTTATTACTGATTTACACTGCTTTATTAATTCTAATAAATTTTTTTCTATTTCTAAGTACTCTGTTGCTTTATTTACAAAGAGATTTACTTGCTCAAAAAAACTTTACTTCAATGAACTCATTTTATTCCTCCAGATTTTATGAATTTTTTATCTATTTTATTTATGTAGATTTTTATTTATGTTAAGAATTCTCCTCCATCTACATATATAGTATTTCCGGTTATCCAGTATGAAGCTGGGTGAGAAAGAATCATTATTGCATTAGCTACATCTACTGGGGTAGTTAATCTTTTATGGGGGTTATATTTTTTTGCTTTTTCTATCATAGATTCGTTATCGGGGATTTTGATTAAGGCTGGTGTTTCAGTTACTCCTGCACATATAGCATTTGCAGTTATATTGTATGGAGCTAATTCTAAAGCTAATTGTCTTATGTGAGCTTCTAAGGCTGCTTTAGCAGCTGATACTGGCCCATAACTTTTCCAATTTCTACTTGACCCAATACTTGTCATTGCAAATATTCTTGCATTTTCCATAAACATATCATTTAAAAATAATTTTTGTACCCAGTAAACTAAGGAATTAGCCATAACATCTAACGTCATTTCTAATTGTTCTTTAGTTACCATATTTTTATCTGGATCTATATAAGGCTTAAGAGATCCAAAAGCAAGAGAATGAAGAAAAACCCTTATGGATTTTGTACCTATTTGTAATTTTAATTCTTGAATTATTTGCTCTGTTTTTTCAATATCGGCTGCGTTTGTATTGTAAAATATAGCTTGTTTACCTAATTCTTCTATTTTGTTTTTTACATCTTGTGCATTTTGTATAGTAGATTTTCTATCTAAGTGAATTCCTATTATATCCATTCCTGCTTTAGCTAGTGATAATGCAGTAGCTGCTCCAAATCCAGAAGAAGCTCCTAAAATTATAGCCCAACCTGTTAGCTTTATTGGCTCTCTTATTGATTCTATAATATCTTGCGTTTTTAACATACTGATTCTAATTTTATCCGCATATTTATATACCGCCTAATCGGACAAGCGGTTTTTATTTAGGTCTATTTTTACTAAAGTTATGATTTACAATTTCTCAAATTCTTCTATATCGTATTTTATTAAATTAAAACTTTCTTGCCAAAAATCTTTTTCTTTCATATCTAATCCTACTGATTTTAAAACCTTATAAGGTTTGTCTTTAGCAGAATTTCTCAATAAATCTCTATAATCTTTTGCAGTTATTTTCTTATTTTTATATAAGTTATACAAGGCTAATCCTATTAATAATCCTACTAAATACGGATAATTATAATAATTTGAGCTGTAGTAATGTGGTTTGTTAGCCCACATATATGGATGATAAGAAGCTATACTATCTAAATAAACTTCCTTTTGAGAATCTATCATTATTTTACATAATTCCGAAGGAGTTAGTATTCTTTCTTTTCGTATGTTTATTAATTTATCTTCAAAAATAAATCTTGATAATATGTCAATTACTACTACACTTATTGTAAATAAATATCCATCAAATATATGAGCTTTAAGATGTTTATCTTTGGTATTTTCTATTGTTTTATTTCTTACAATAGTTTCTGCTAATATACTTGCCATTTCAGCTAATATCATCGGTGAATGCCTATAAATGGGACTATTTTCAGACATTACATAATTATGATATGCATGACCTAATTCATGTGCCAAAGTTAATAAAGATTTAATAGAATTATCGTAATTAACTAAAATTCTTGATTCATCTTTATAAACATATATACAAAATCCACCGTCTACTTTACCTAGTTTAGGTTCCCAGTCAATCCAATTATTTTCAAATGCTTTTCTTGCTAATTCTTCTAATTCTGTTGAAAAACTTCTAAAATTCTCTAAGATAAAATTCTTTGTCTTATTAATATCAAATTTTTCTGCTTTATCCCCAAAAATTCCTACTGATAAATCATACCACTGTAATTTATCTATCTGTAAGAGTTTAGCTTTCTTATAAAAATATCTCCTTACTGTTGAAAGGTTTTCAAAAGTAGTGTTTATAACTAAATCCAGTATTTCTTTATCTATTTGATTATCAAATAATGACTTTTCAAGTACATTTTTAAAGTTTCTCTTTTCGTTTATAACTATAGCATCCCATTTTAATGAATTAAGTATTTTTGCAAAAATGTATTCATATTCTTTAAAAATTTCTAATTCTTTTTCATAAGCTTTTTTGCGAATTTCTCTTATAGGATGATTATATAAATTTCTCAATTGGCTTATAGAAATCACTTTATCTTCAAAATCAACTTTAATGTTTGATATAAGTTCATTATATAAAGACTTCCATTCTAGAGTTGAAGATATATAGATTTTACTATATAAATGCTCTTCTTCATTTTTCATTCTATGACTAAAATTTTCTATAGTTTTTTCTATAAAATATTGATAATTTTCTATTGATGGTTTATTGAGATATATAAGCTCTTCTAATTCAAGATTTAGTAAAATTAATAAAGAACTTAAATTATTGAGTATTCCTTTAGTTTTTTGAGCTTCTTCGTTTTTACTATCTGTGGAAAGAGTACAAATAACGTAAGCTTGAAGCTTCCTATACAACTCTATTATTTCTTCATAATTTTTAATAATTTCTAAAATATCTTCCTGGGCTAATCGATTTTGTTTATTTAGTTTTATTTTTTCGATGTTTTTTTCTATTTTTTCTTTAAGTAAAGTTATATCTCTATTAATTACATCTTTGTCAGAATATATATTTTCTAAGTTCCAATTAGTTTGCATAGAATTTGTTATTAATCGTGTTTATTGTATTCTTTTGAGTACAAGTGTATTATAATATATCCCCATATAGTTAAGCCTATAAAGATAATATTTGATAATTTTCTTAATTTTACTTGTCTTTCATAAGTTTTTGCTAATCCCCAAGTTATTGCAGATGTCCATATCCCGTTTGATAAATGGTATGCTACCGAAGTTACAAAGGAATAATATGTTAGTTTACCAAATAAACTCAATGGTTTTTTAAACCATACATTAACTTTTTGATATGTTAAATCTCTTTTATCTGGAATATTAAAAAGTTCCCTAAATTTTTTAGGTAAATATTCATTAAATCTGATGGTTAATAAATGAAATAGAAGAGTTTTCATTATAATGTAAGCAGATAATTTTTGTAAGATGTATCTATAATTTGTTTCTGATTTTATTCTTGTATCTATTTTACCTTTAAATAAAAGTATTGATCCTATTACCATATGTAAAGTTAATGGAATATAAATTAGAGTTATTTCTACTAAAGGGAAAAGAGGGTTTTTATGAATTGATTCTGATAATTCATTTAATTTTTTGGGATTATAGGCTAATGAATTATTTATGAAGTGTGCCACAACAAAGCCTCCTATGAAAAATATTCCTGTTATTGAATGTATCCTTTTGTATAAAATATATGGAACACTATCTATCAATTTAACCATCTGAGTTAGACTACTTAAAACTGTTTTTTTGTAATTGTATAGAATATTAGCTTTGTTAGATAATTTTTTTTCTTGATTTATTGATTCTTTTGTAATTTTATTTTCTATAATTTTATTTTTTATAATTTTATTTCCTATGATGACACCTGTAAGTAACCCTGCTCCTATTAGTAACAACATTTTTTTTCTCCTTCCCAATTATAATAGAATTTTTTTTAGATCTGTGTTAATAAGGACTTCATCTTTCCTTGTTGCCCAGCAGGGGTAGGGGAACGATATTACAAAAGGTACTGGGCAATCTGGTTGAGATATTACCATATTACCCGGTTTTAAAATTAAAGCTCTTTTTTTGAGGTCCTCTGATAAGAAACTATAAAGATTTTTAGATAATTCAAATGAATCTGATCTTCCTATAACTCTTATTGCACAGTTGGATATTACTCTTGGATCTATTTGGCTTGCTGTTTGCTGAGCCCCTATTAAAATTATACCTAAACTTCTTCCTCTTTCAGCTATGTCTATTATTACATCTTTTATTGGAGTATCATTTGAAATGGGAGCATATTTGTTTAGCTCATCTATAACAAAAAAGTAAATATTACTATCGTTTTTCTCTTCTTTCTGAGAGTAAATTAAGTAAAGGATAGATGAAACAACAAATAATTTACTTTTCTCGTTTAAATTGTGCACGTCTATAACTGTTAATTGATTATTAGATATCTCATCAATTATGTTTATTTTGTTTTCTTGCTTTCTGCCTACTAGAAAATTGCAATCTTCTTTAACTTTTTTAAATCTTCTTATAAAAGCATTAATGGTTGATCTTGACTCATTTATTTTATTTACATTTTCTTCCAAATAGTCCTTTACATAAATAAATAAATCTTCTAAGTTTTCTAGATATTTATTGTGAGTTTTTATAATACCTTCTTCTTGAAGGTCTTTTTCAGTATTTTCTATTAAAAATTGTAAGTTTTTTTCTACAATAGATATTATCCTTTCTAAGTTTTGATAATCTTTTATTTCATCTGTAAAGAAAAATTTAAATAATTCATTTTTGAATATTTCTGTAAGTGTAAAATAGTATAATTTTCCTTGAATCAAGGAATCGTTAATATCTATTTCTTTTGTTCCAATAGTCTTTGAAATTTTTTTAGGTGGTATTAAAATGGATACATTCTTAAAAGGCTTAGGTTGTAGTTCTAATGATTGATATTTACTTTCCAATTCTGTTTTATTTAGATTTTTCAAATTTTTGTAATTATTTTGATAGTTTATATATAGTAAATCTGTTGATTTTACATTAAAAATAACTGCTCTGTATTGATTAGATCTTGGGGATTTTTGGAATAATGAGAATAAAAGGAATGTTGCAAAGCTTGTTTTAGTTGCTATTCCTGACATTCCACTAATATCCAAATGAGCTCCATTAGTACCATCAATGAATTCTAGATTTAAATAAGCATTAGAACCATTCCTTAGGAAACCTATTGGAATTTTGTTTTCCATCTTATCAAAGTAGAGTGCTATATCTGTTGATTCTTTTTCTGCTAGAAACACTTCTTCTGATGGATCTGGGGGAATATAGATCTCAGGCTCTATCCTTGTTACAAAACACCTAGCTATTGATACATTTATATAAGGTATTTTTTTATTAATTATTAATTCCGTTTCTATAGCATATTGGCTTGCTTCTGTATATTTTATTATTTCTCTTACTATAGCATAATGGATAACTTCTTGATTATCTATCTTTGTTTTTACTAATACGATATCATCTAATTGTACTAAACTATTTTTATCTATTAAAAAAAAGAATTCGTATGGAGAATTAGGTTTACTTCCTAATACATACCCTATCTTTTTCATATTTTTTATTAGTTTTATTACAGAATTGTTTATTATAGATTATACTTTTTCTTCTTGATTTCTTTTACTTTCATTGATTATTTGTTGAGCTATATTTGATGGTACTTCTTCATAATGTGATAATTTCATTGAGAATGTAGCTCTTCCTTGGGTTGCTGATTTTAGTTCTACTGCAAAGTCTTTTATTTCCATCCAAGGGGCTTCTGCTTTTATTAGTTGCCATCCTTTTCTTGATGAAGCTTCCATTCCCATTATCCTTGCTCTTTTGGTATTTAATAGTCCTATTACATCTCCTAACATACTATCTGGTACTAAAATTTCTAAATTCATTATGGGTTCTAATAATATTGGATTAGCTTTTGACATTGCTTCTCTGAAAGCCATTGCTCCTGCTATTTGGAAAGCTAAATCACTTGAATCTACTTCGTGATATTTACCATCAAATAAAATAGCTCTTAAATCTACTACTTTGTTACCGGATAAAATTCCTTCTTCCATTGCATTTCTTATGCCTTTTTCTACAGAAGGAATGAAGTTTTTAGGTATTACCCCTCCTACTATTCTATCAACAAATTCAAAACCTTGTCCTCTTGGTAATGGTTCAAGTTCAATATGAGCTATTCCAAATTGTCCTCTTCCTCCAGATTGCTTTACATATTTTCCTATTGCTTGAGCTTTACCTTTTATTGTCTCCAAGTAAGGTATTTTACGAGGAGTAACTTCTATATTCACTTTATATTTATTCTTAAGCTTAGAAATAATGTAATCCAAATGTATATCTCCAATTGTGGCTATTACAAATTGTTTTACATTATGATCTCTGTAAGCTTTAAATGTAGGATCTTCCTCTTGAATTTTGTTTATTGCTGAAGAAAGTTTTTCTTCATCTGCTTTAGTTTTTGGTTCTACTCCTTTTTCATAGAGTGGTTCAGGATACTGAATAGGTTTTAGATTAGGATTTTCTACTGTAGATAAAATATCACCTGATGAAGTTTGTTCCAATTTGTAAGAAGCACATATATCACCTGATAAACACTCATTTATTGGATTATGTTGATCTCCTATTATTTCTACTAACGCACTTATTTTTTCTTTTTGATTTTTTGTAATATTTTGATATGTACCATCTTTAACTATTTTTCCACTAAATACCCTTATGTATGATATTTTACCTTTGTATGGATCTGAAATAGTTTTAAAAACTAAAGATATAGTTTCATTAGTTTTGGATAATTCATTTTCATCAGCATTTACTAAAATTAATTCTAAATATTTTTGTAATAATTTAATTGTTTCTGGTATTTTGGCGCTTATTGTAAATAAGGGGAAAAGTAATTTCATTTTATAGGCTTGTTTTAAATTTTGTAGTATTTCTTTATCTTCTAATTGACCGTTTTCTAGGTATTTATTAAGTAATTCTTCATTGGTTTCTGCTATTGTTTCTGTTATTTTTTCAAAGTAAGAGTTTGTTAGAGATTCATATGGATTTGAGGTTTCTTTTAATTCTCCTTTTTCAAAAAGATAAGCTTTTTTTGAAATTACGTCTACTAGTCCTTTAAAAGAGTTATTTTCATAAATTGGTATAGTTATTGGAATAATCCTATTACTATAATTTTCTATTAAGGTATTTAGAATATTTTCAAAATTCAAATTCTCTTTATCAAAATGGTTTATTATAAAGGATATGGGAATATCTGTTTTTTCATTTAGAATAAACCATGATCTTTCTGTTCCTACTTCTATAGGATTTTGAGCATTAACTACTATGGAAGCATTTTCTACTGAATGAACTGCTCCTAATATTTCACCTATAAAATCTGAAAACCCAGGTGTATCTATAAGATTTAGTTTATAATTTTTTGTTTTAATAGGAAAGACTTTCAGATTGATAGTAGTTTTTCTTTTCTTTTCTTCTTCATCACTGTCTAATAGCGATGGTGTACCAAAGGAAGAAGATAGCTTATTTATATAAGCTAAAGTTTCAATGATAGAAGTTTTTCCACTGGATGAGTGACCTAACAGACATAGATTCTTTATAATCATAATTTCCTCCTTGTGATTTTAGAATTTATATTATGTTTCATTTATATTATGTTTCTAGGTATTCTCTTGGTATTTTTTTACCTGCTTTTAGGGCGCATTCTTTATGCCATTTTTTCCCACCTATTTTAATCCATTTAGTGCCTTCTAGTAAACCTCTGCAATATCTACATTTAGCTGGTCCTGGTTTTTTAGTACTTGATTTTTTCTTTTGTGCCATTTTAACCTCCTTTTAATTTTTTAATTTTTAATTCTTAAGCTAATTATTTAATAACAGTTCTTCTAGTGGATTGAAGTAGTTTTCATCTTTTAAAAATACTCCTTCTAGTCCTTTTCCTTTGTCTTTTGGTCTGGGAGTATCTGCAAATAGGCCTTCTTCTATTGCTGTAAATAATCCCTTTTTTTCTATTTCTTCTAATAAATCATAAGCTTTTTGTTGAAGATATTCTATTCTTTGAGCTATTAAGCCTTCTTCTTTTATTTGTATTTCTTTTGCTAGATCTTTAGCTGCATTAAAGATATATTTTACTGCTTTTAAGCTTAAATACCTGTCTTGTAGTAATGGAGTATGAACTGCTTCTGTAAGTAATCCTATTAGGTGTATATGTTGGGAAGTTAATATGGAAACCAAATTAAACATGTTATCTATTGTATGGGTTTGAAAGATGTTACCAGTTACCCATCTAGTAGGTGGCATATATTTTAAGGGACAATTTTCAAAGAGATTTCTTATTAATAAAGCTTGGGCTAATTCATAAAGAAAAGAATTTTCTATATCTGGTCTTATTTCATAAGCATGTCCTAATCCTATTAATCTGTCTGGCATATTACATTTTTTAGCAAATTCGTAATTTATGTAATGAGAAGAGATTATTGTATATCCTTTTTCAAAAGCATCTGCGGTTGTTAAGTAATTATCTTCTCCCGTATTTATTATTATATCTGCAAGATTTATTATTAATCTTGAAAAATACTGATCTATAAAAGTTCTTTGAGGATTAATATCTCTAAATAGTATACCATACATACTATCATTAAGTAGCATATCTAATCTTTCTATAGCAGCTAAAGCTGCTATTTCTGGCATACATAATCCAGAAGAATAATTTACTAGCATTATATAGCTTTTTACATTTTCCATTCCCTGATCTAGAGTTTCTCTTATTAGTTTGAAGTTAGCTTGCGTAGCAAAGGTACCACCATAACCTTCTGTTGTTAATCCTTCTGGAACATAATCTAATAAACTTTGAGCAGAGGACCTTATAATAGC
>CALFWH010000121.1 GCA_937927985.1 uncultured bacterium
TTTAGATCTATCAAACTCTAAAAGCGTAATAGTATTCTTAAACAAAGAAAGTATTAGGGATTACAATCAAGTAAACAATTTTACTAAGTGGTTGGAAAATAAAAAATTAGATGTTAAAGTTTACACAATTATACAAGCAAATAATAAAGAAGAAGCAACAAATTGGGCAAAAGCTAATAATATCTTATCTGCTCTATGGGATACAAATAAAATGTTAACTCAGGAACTAATGGTAGAAAAATATCCAATTGCTTATTATATTGTTAATGGTAAGGTAGTTGCAAAAATCGATAAATTAAGTGTTGGACATCTAAGACAAATGGTATATTGTGAAAAATGTCAAGAAGTAAAAACTTCTGCAAGTTCTAAATGTTGTAAAGATAGTAAGTCAGAAAAAAAAGAAGTAAAATCTGGAAAAGAAAATCAAATGAAAGAAAATTGTAATAAAGAAGGTTGATGTGGAGGAAACTGTAATTGCGGTAGCTCTTGTAAATGTAAATAAAATAATGAATCTATTTGAAAAAGTAGCGATCACTAAAATATATGTAAGATATTATGAAACTGATAGAATGAAGATTGTACATCATTCCAATCATTTTAGGTATTTTGAGTTAGCAAGATGTGAGTTTTTTACTCAAAAAGTGGTTGGTTATTCTATTTTAGAGGATAAATATGGTTTTCTTAGCCCCCTTGTTTCTTCCAGTGCTAAATTTTTTAAACCCCTAAAGTTTGAGGATTATTTATATCTGTTGTGTTTCATTAGAGATTTCTCTGTTGTTAAGGTAATTTTTGAGTATTTAGGAATATTGTTTGAAAATTTTGAAATTGATAAATTGGAAATTGATTTAAAAAATCTGAATTTGAAAAAAATAAAAAATTTAGTTTGTTGGGGACAAACTGAACACGTATTTGTTGATAAAGATAATTTTCATCCTTTAAGAATTAATAGGGTTTTTATTGAGGAAAAACAAGAAAATTTAGCTAATCTACTATCAAAATTAGTATTTTAAAATATTTAAGGTAGAATTATTAAGTGGGGTATTGATTTGAATTGCGGCTGTAGCTCAAATGGATTAGAGCATGTGACTTCGGATCACAAGGTTGTGGGTTCGAGTCCCACCAGCCGCGAAACCATTTTATGGACTATAAAATATTTATAGGTTTAACTGGTATGATAATATTGGTTTCATCTTGGTTACCTCAAACTATAGAAACTATTAAAACTAGAAATTGCCCTCTTAACGTTAATTTTATTCTTTTATATACCTTTTCTTCTTTGTTGCTTACTATTTATTCGATATTAATAAAGGATATCGTTTTTACTATATTAAATTTTTTAGCTTTTTTACAAAGTTTTATAAATTTAATTGTCAAGTTTAATGGTATTAAGATGGGAGGTAGAAAGAATGGAAATTGAAGCAAAAGAAATAGATACAAAAGAGATAAATCAAAAAGAACAAATACTTAAGACTATAGTTGCTCAGATAGAGAAGGAATTTGGTAAGGGTAGTATAATGAAGTTAGGTCAGCAGGAAAGATTAAACGTTGAAGCTATTTCCACAGGTAGTTTAACACTAGATTTAGCTTTGGGAGTAGGAGGTTTTCCAAGGGGTAGGATTTCTGAGATATTTGGGCAAGAATCTTCAGGTAAGACTACTTTAGCTTTAAGTGCAATTGCTAACGCTCAAAAAAATAAGGGCATAGCTGCTTTTATAGATGCTGAACATGCTCTTGATCCAGAGTATGCAAAGAAGTTAGGAGTAGATGTTGATAATTTATATATCTCTCAACCAGATAGTGGAGAACAAGCTTTATCTATTGTGGAAATGCTTGCTAAGAGTAATGCAGTGGATATAATAGTAATTGATTCTGTTGCTGCTTTGGTACCTCAAGCCGAAATAGAAGGTCAAATAGGTGATCAATTTATAGGATTACAAGCAAGATTAATGTCTCAAGCTTTAAGAAAATTAACTGCTATCATAGGTAAATCAAGAACAGCAGTAATTTTTATAAATCAAGTAAGAGAAAAAGTAGGAATAATGTTTGGTAATCCTGAAACTACACCCGGTGGAAGAGCTCTAAAATTTTATTCAAGTGTAAGAGTAGAACTAAGAAAAGTAGACAATATTAAAAAAGGAGATATTAATATTGGTGCAAGGGTAAAAGCAAAAGTAGTAAAAAATAAAGTTTCTCCCCCATTTAAAGAAGCTCAGTTTAATATAATTTTTGGTAAAGGAATAGATAAATTGAGCGAAATAGCAGATTTAGCTATCGAATTGAATATAGTTAATAAAAGCGGTAGCTGGTATTCCTTAGGAGAAGAAAAAATAGGACAAGGAAAAGAAAAATTAATAGAATATTTAGAAAATAATCCTAAATTATTAGAAGAATTGGAAAACAAAATAAAACAAGTTTTGCAAATATGAGAGCCTTTATTGCACTTGACATACCTTATGAAGTAAAAAATTTTATCACCGTACAACTATTTGATTTAAAAAAACACTTTGATTATGATGATATAAAATGGACTAATACAGAAAATTATCATTTAACTTTTGTTTTTTTTTATGATATAGATCAAAATGTAGCCATTGATAAATTTAATGCCCTAAAACAAGGATTGATTAACTTTAAAGCTTCTAAAGTCAATATTTTACCTAATTTAGGTTTTTTTTATAACAAAGAAAGAATAAGGGTGGTGTTTTTGAAAGTTGAACCTGAAGATTTTTTTTATAAAATTCACAATGTTGTATCAAAATTTTTTAACGTGGATAAGTTTAGCCCTCATATTACTATTGGTAGAGTGAAAAAGGTTTTATCAAGAGAAAAGGAAATTGTTTTAAAGAATTATAAGCTTGAACCTATTAGTTTTGAAGCAAGGCAAATAGTTTTATTTAAGAGTTTACTTAATCCATTAGGACCCCAATATATCAAAATAGATAAATTTTGTTTGGTATGAATAGAGGACATTTAATTAACTTTGTGGATTTTTTAATTAATTCTTATGAAAGTGGGCTAACTAATGTTAATATTGTGAAGAGTTTGGTGGAATCTATTAGTTATAGAAAAGTAGGTAAAATGATAGAGGATGACGTGATTAATAAGAAATTTCCTCTTTCTTTAGCTATTAAGAATACTGGATTATTCCCTGTTTATTTTCCTTACGTTTTAGAAGCTGCAGAAAAAAGTGGTCAATTTGTTGAGATATTGACAGTATTAAAAAGAATACTTGAGAATCAAGAAAAAATAGATAACGAAACAAAAGGCTATAAGTTTTACTTTCTGTTTTTGTGTTTATTATTAGTTATTGGTGTTTTAATTTTTCATTTTATTTTTAATAAAGTAGTTTTGCAGGTTGTTGAGGATAAAAGCGGTCAGTTTTGGAAATTTTTAGAATTAGTTCATGGTATATTAAGCCCAATTAATGTAGCAGTTTTGGTATCTGTGTTATTAATTTTAGCAATATTATTAATGTTTAGGAATCCATTTTTGGATATTGTGGAGTATTATGTTTTTGGTAAACCTTATAGAGAAGTTGTTTTTTCACAGTTAATGAGTATATGGGGTAATTTATTATCCGCCGGTATTTCAATACCTGTTTCTTTGTATATTGCTGTTTCTACTATAGAAAATAACTATTTTAGGAATTTTTTGTTGAGCAATTTTAGAAATTTTACTAATAATTTTACTCAGGTTGATAATTCAATAATTAAAAAAATATATAGTTTTTGGCCTAAGGAATATCAATTGATTTTGGAAAATTCATTTAAAACTGGTGTAATGGATAGGGAATTACTAAAAGTTTCGGATAAGTTGTTTGAAAAATCTTCTAAAGACTTGAAAAGAAGAATAATGATTGTTATTGTAAGTGTTGTAGTATTGGAAATGTTATTGTTAGGTGGAATAATAGTTATAACTTCCTTAAGTATATACTTACCTTTAATGGAGGGAATAAATTGATAAGTGAATTTTTTTGAGGTTTTAATTAGTTGTTTTACAGATAAGAGGTTTATTATTGTTTTTTTTATTACGGTTTTCATTTATTTTTTAGCTGCGGTTGCTAGTCCTTTAAGGTTTGCAGGTATTAAAATGGGGCTTTTATCTACTTCTTTTTCTTTTTTTAATGTTTTATCCCTAATAAGTAGGCTTGCTAATTTGCTTCAAACTCCTTTTTTAGGATCTATGGTTGATATAGCTTTTAAAACAAATCAATTAGATCAATTAAAAATAAAATTACATTTAATTATAGTGGCAAGTAGTTTAGGATATATTTTGGGATTTTTTTTCTTTTCTACTTTTGAAAAGATTTTTTATAAGTGGTTAGAGATATTTGATAAGCAAAAAAGTTTATTAAGAACTTTTTTTTATTTTTTTGACTTTAGGACATGGATTTTTATTTTTAGGAGTTTATCTTTACCTAGATTTGGTTTGGATATGGTGTATTTAAAGAGGGTGCCTTTGTTAATTTGGGTAAGTTCTACGCTGATAAGTGCTTTTTGGACTACAGGGGTTTTATCTGCTATGTATGCAAGTGTAATTGTACCTGAATTTGCAAGGACAGCTACTATATTATCTGGCGTAATTAATGGTGTAGCTACTATTTTATTTACTATCTTTCTCGATCCAATAATTGCTAATATAACCGATAAAGTTTATAATTCAAGCGAAAAAATAGAATATTTGTATAATGTGGTTTGGGCAGTAATGGTAAGTACTGTGATAGGTACTGTTTTGGCACATTTAGTTTTTTATCCTGGAGCAGTTATTATTGCTAAGGTTACTTTGATTTTTTCTAAAATTTAATTGGCCATTAAAAGAGTAAAAAGAAAGGGGAAGTTATCATGTTAAGAAGATTAAGAAGGAATAAAGCTACTATAGATTTGGTTTCGAATGTAAGTCTAAATATTAGTAATTTCATTTATCCTTTATTTATCATCCAGGGAAGTGGTAAATATAGTATACCTTCTATGCCTGGTATATATAGATTATCAATTTATGAAGTTTTAAGGGAAATAGAGGAATGTGTTAAATTAAATGTAAGGAATTTTTTATTGTTTGGAGTTGAGAGTAGAAAAGATGATGTGGGTAGTTGGGCTTATAGAGAAGATGGAATAGTGCCTAAAGCCTTAAGGGAAATAAGGAAGAATTTTGGTAATGAAATTAGTTTATTTGCAGACGTTTGTTTGTGTCAGTATACAGATAGTGGGCATTGTGGAATAATTGTAGATGGTCGTGTGGATAATTTTAAAACGTTGGATATTTTAGCTAAGATTGCTTTAGTTTATGCTGAAAGTGGGGTTGATTTTGTTTGCCCAAGTTCTATGATGGATTATCAAGTAAAAGTAATAAGAGAAGCTTTAGATAAGGAAGGTTTTTTTAATGTAGGAATAATGAGCTATAGTACTAAATTTTATAGTGCTTTTTATGGTCCTTTTAGAGAGGCTGCAGATTCTTCCCCTAGATTTTCAGATAGAAGTGGTTATCAATTAGATTATAGAAATCCTGATTTAGCTGTATTGGAAACTTTAAAAGATATAGAAGAGGGTGCAGATATAGTGATGGTAAAACCTGCTTTAGCTTATTTGGATATAATATCAAAAATTAAACAGAGAATTTTTGTTCCATTAGCTGCTTATAATGTAAGTGGAGAATATTA
>CALFWH010000122.1 GCA_937927985.1 uncultured bacterium
TCTTTTAATAAGAGCAGATCATAATTTTTTAATTAAATTAAGGGAATTAACTAGGAAATACAATACTTTTTTAATTTTTGATGAAGTTACAACTTGCTTTAGGGAAGATTTTACTGGAATAGGTAAGGACTACAAACCTGATATAACTGTTATAGGTAAGATAATTGGTGGAGGATTTCCAATTGGGGCTGTTTTATCGAGTAGAGAATACATGGAAGTAATGGCTCCTGTCGGTAATATGTCACACAGTGGAGTATTTGCAGGACACCCAATATCTACTTTTGCAGGTTATAAAGTCTTGTCAATAATTAAGAATATTCCAGATTTTTACAAAATAATAAAAGAAAAAATTAGTTTTATTGAAGAAAAAATAGATCAAGAAGCAATAAAAATAAATACTACGAATGGGATGTTTTGTTTATATTTTTCAGAAGAAAAAATAGAAAGTTTAGAAGATATAAATAAAATGGATATAATGATGTTTATTGATTTTTACAAGGTTTTGTTAAAGGAAGGTGTAGTTTTAGCTCCACATCCTTTGGAACCCAATTATATAAATTATTCTCATACTGAAAATATTTTAGAAATATTTGTAAATAAAGTAAATAAGGCTTGTAGTTTAATTAGGAGGTGATAATAATGCAAGTTAGTTCACTACCATTAACTGAGACTGGAAAACGAAAATTTCCGGGTATATCCTTAAAAGCTATTACACATAAATTAGATTTGATGGCTTCTGAAAATTTAAAAAAAATCCCACTTTTACCACAATTGTTGAAATTTTTGAATAAGATATTTACTGAAGAGTCTCTATATGTAGTTTTTACAGGTCAGGCTTTAAGAATTACTCCTAAACAATATCCAAGATTGTATAAAGTTTATAGAGAAGCAATAGAAGTATTAGATTTACCATATGAACCTGAGTTTTTCTTACAAACTAGTGATACGATCAATGCTTTTGCTATAGGTATGGAAAGAAAGTTTGTAGTTATTACTAGTGGTATAGCTGAATTACTAACTGAAGAGGAATTATTATTTGTTATTGGTCATGAATTGGGACATAATAAATTTGATCATATGTTGAATAAGACTATTAGTACGGTAATAGGTTCTTTAGGGGTAGGAATTTTGTCTGCTGCTTTAGGTGGAGTAGGTCAGTTAGCAGCTTTATCATTGCAATTAGGTTTGCTACACTGGAGTAGAATGGCAGAGTTTTCTGCAGACAGAGCAGGATTTTTGGTCGTCCAGGATAGAACTGTTGCTTTAAAAGCCTTAGCAAAACTTGCTGGATATACTCAAAAATATTCAGATGAAGATATAAATATTGAAGAGGTTTTATCACAAGCTAGACAATTAGATGAAACTAATTTGTTACAAACAATACATAAATATATTGCAATGGTGCAAATGACTCATCCTTTTATACCTTACAGATTGAAGGAATTAGATTTATGGATAAGTTCTCCAGAAGCTCAAAGTATTATTAATGGTTCTTATGTAACTGAAGAGGAATTTAACAGAAGATTTGCTGCACAATATCCTCCTGTTTATCAAGGTTATCAGCAAATGCCATATTATGGACAATATCCTTTCCAACAATCTCAACAACCATCCCCTTATCAATATCCTCAACAATATCAATACAATCAACCTACTTATCAACCGCAGTTTTATCAACAACCTTATAATCCATCCTATCAGCAACCTCCATATCCTCAATATAACCAGCCATATCAACAATATAACCCACAATCACAAACTCAATCACAAACACAAATGCAATTAGAATCACAAAGACTAAGTAGTAATCCAAATAATCCTTAAATGTGAAATTAGATGAATTGTATAATTATCTACTAATTGTATCTTATATAGGTATAAATTACGAAGGTTGGCAAAAACAAAAAGATTTTCGCAACACAATCCAAGAAATACTAATAAATGCAATAGAAAAAGTATTTAACACAAAAATAATAAAGTGCAGCTATACTGGAAGAACAGATAAAGGAGTAAGTGCTCTTTTCCAATACTTCAATATTTATATTAATACAAAAATTGAGTTAACATCCAGAATAATACAACAAATAAACAGTATATTACCAGAAAGTATAAGAATCCTACATTTAATCAGCATAAACAATAGCTTCAATAGTAGATATAACGTGAAATACAAAACTTATATTTACAAAATTATTCCCTCTGATAATTATAATTTAATAGTAAGTAAGTATAATCTGAAGAACTTTTTGCTTATAAATAGAATACCTAAAGAAGATATAATTTTATTACTTAATAATTTTGTAAAGTTTTTTAATGGAGTTAAGGATTATTCAAGTTATTATAAACCTGAGAAAGGTATAAAAAAAAATACTGTTATAGATTTGGAAACATCTTATTTTATTTACGATTTTCCTGAGTTTTTTGTTGTGAATCTGCAATTTAAGGCTACCTATTTTCTGAGAAATATGATAAGAAAGATAGTAGGTATGTTATGTGCTTACTTGGAGAATAAAATTAGTTTAGATTATATAGAAGATAGTTTTAGAGAACCTTCTGCTTCTAAGGGTAAATTTTTAGCTCCTCCAGAGCCACTTGTACTTTATTTAGTAAAATATTAATTGGGAGGTAACTATGAGAACAATTATAAAAAACGTTAATATTGTAGATGGTAGTAAGGATTGTCAAATTGTAAAAGGTAATATATTGATAAAAGAAGACAAAATAGAGTTAATAGATTATAAAAATGAGGTTAGTATAGTTGCTGATGAGGTTATAGATGCTAGTGATTTATATGCTAGTCCTGGATTTATAGATGTGCATAGTCATAGTGATTTAACAATTATTGCTCATCCTGAAGCTGAAAGTGCTATATCTCAAGGAGTAACTACGATAATATCTGGAAACTGTGGTTTTTCAGTAGCTCCCCTTAAAAACACTCTTTCAAATTTATTAACTGAAGCTAAATCTTATGGTATAGATAAAATAAATTGGAATTCTGTAAAGGAATATTTAGATTATTTAGAAAATATTCCTATTTCTGTAAATTACGCTTATTTAGTGGGCCATGGACAAATAAGAGCGGAGGTTATAGGCTATAATAACCAAAAACTAAATGGAAAACTTAAAGATTTTATTTATGAATTAGAAAAAGCCTTAGATGAAGGATCTATAGGTTTATCTTTGGGATTGATATACATTCCTAGTAAGTTTGCTGACACAGAAGAATTAATTCAACTTGCTAAAGTGGTAAAGTCAAAAAATAAGATAGTTACAAATCATATGAGATCAGAAAGTGAAAAACTTTTGGAAGCTATAGATGAAAGTATAAGTATATCAAGGTATAGTGGAGTAAATTTTGAAATTTCTCATTTAAAAGCTGCAGGAAGAGGAAAAGGTAAGGCTTATGAAGCCTGTCAAAAAATAATTAAAGCAATACAGGAAGGTATTAATATAGCTGCTGATCAGTATCCTTATAATGCCTCAAATACTGGATTATCACAGGTTTTACATCCTTCTTATCTTGAAGGCTCCATTGAAGAAATAATAGAAAAAATAACAAAGGATCCCTACAAAGTAGCTCAAGATATAGAAAAATATCCCCATACTCCTTGGGATAAAATATTAATATCAGAAGCCTATAATCCCCGATTAACTAAATACTTAGGAATGTCCATAAAGGAAATATCTAAAGATTTTAATTTACCAGAAGCTTTAACAGTAATAGAGCTAATGAAGATAGAAGGATATGATTTGGGTGCTATTTATTTTTTAATGGATCAAGAGGAAGTAGATTTCATAGCTAGTCAAGATTTTGTGATGGTTGCAAGTGATAGCGCAGTAAGAAATATTAATTCTCTTTCTTATCCCCACCCCCGAACATTTGGTACATTTACTAGATATATAAACTATTATGTAAAACAAACAAAGAAAGTACCTTTATCTACCGCAATATATAAAATGACTTCTCTTCCAGCAACTAAATTCAATATTCAAAAACGAGGCCTACTGAAAAAAGATTATTTCGCAGATATAGTAATATTTGATCTAGAAAAATTGAAAGATAATTCAAGATATGATTGTCCCAAATCTCTTTCTGATGGAATTAAATATGTTTTCGTTAACGGAAAA
>CALFWH010000123.1 GCA_937927985.1 uncultured bacterium
ATAATAAGAGAAATAATGTCGTTAGCTGATGCAGTAACCATCTCAGCTAAAAAAGATCCTCTAACGAATATAAGCGGATTAATCTTAGTAAGAAATTTTGAATTGTACCAAAAAATGAAAAAAATGATTGAAGTATTTGAAGGACAATATTATGATGGAGGTCTAAATCCAAGAGATATAGCAATGCTAGCAATAGGAATAAGAGAAATGACAAATTATTACTATCTAAAAAATAGAATAGAGCAAGTAAGATATTTAGGTCAATTATTAAAAGAAAATGGAATTCCCATAGTTGAACCTACTGGTGGGCACGCTGTATACATAGATGCTAAACAATTTTTACCTCATATGAACCAAGATGAATTCCCAGCGCAAACCTTAGCAGCCTATATCTATCTATATGGTGGAGTAAGAACAATGGAAAGAGGAATAGTATCAGCAGGAAGAGACCCAATAACAGGAAAACACAAATATCCAGAACTAGAACTTGTAAGAATGACCATACCTAGAAGAGTATATACAAACGAACATATGTACTACACAAGCCAAGTATGTAAAGAAATTTTAAATATAAGAGATAAAATAAGTGGATTAGAAATAGTGTATGAACCACCTTTCCTAAGATTCTTTACAAGCAAATTTAAACCAATAAAACAATTAGTACTAGCGTAAATTATAAAAATACTATGAAAATCGTTATAAATGCTAAAGAAGAAGAATGGAAATATAGTAATGATTACTTTTATTACCCTGTTTGTTTACCAACTTTAAAATTAATTCAAGAAATATACCAAAAAACAAAATATCCAATTCTCTTCATTTCTACTAATAAAACAGTAAATTTAATCCAAAAGTTTATAAATGAGTACAACATAGAAATTGAAGCTAATTTTATATCAGAATATAAAGATTTAGATCACACAAACGAAAACTTAATAAAACTTGATCTAAACAGACCTTTGCTATACTACTTAAAAAAAGAACTAATAAAATTAATACAATCAAAAAATATATCACTAAATAAATTTTTAAAAAAACCAGAATTCAATTTCAAGATAAATAAACTAAAAGATTTTGAAAAATTATTTGAATACATAAAGAGGCAATCAAAGAAAAAGAAAAATAAAAATAATGTTTTCTTAGGACAAAATATATTCATATGTCCTTTATCAGAGATAGGGAATAATAATCTGATTATGGAAAATACCTTTATAATAAATTCAAAAATGGGAAACAACAATATTTTAGGGCCAAATACTTTCATAATTGAATCAAATATACAAGATAATAACAAAATATTTTTTAGTGTAGTAAAAAGAAATAATTTATTAAATTTTAACAAAATAGGTCCGTTTAGTAATTTAAGAGAAAACAATGAATTAAATGATTCAAAAATAGGAGCTTTTGTAGAGTGTAAAAACGTAAAAAGTAAAGAAAACCTAAAAGCTGGACATTTAGCTTACTTAGGAGATTTAATAATAGAAAAAAATGTTAACATAGGAGCTGGAGTAGTATTTGCTAATTATGATGGAAAAAATAAATACACAACAGTTATTAAAGAAAATGTTTTTATAGGTTCAAATTCTGTGATTATATCTCCTAAAATAATAGGTGCTAATTCTTACATAGGAGCTGGAAGTATAGTAACCAAAAATATTGAAGAGTATACAATAGTTTTTGGTAATCCGGCAAAAGTATACAAAAAAATAGATAAAAAATGAAAATTTCATTATCAAAAATCTTTAGTAATTTTGAAAAAAACTTAAATAAGCTAAAAGAATTAAAAATTCTAGTGATAGGAGATATAATTTTAGATAGGTGGTTGAAAGGTACAGTAGATAGGATATCTCCTGAAGCTCCTGTACCAGTTTTAAGAGTAGAAAAAGAGTGGAACGATCTAGGGGGAGCAGCAAACGTAGCTAAAATACTATCCTATTATTCTAACAATGTATATCTATTAGGATCAATAGGAAAAGATCAATTCGCTAACAGGGTTAAAAAATTAATAGAAAAATATAATATAAAAGACCTAACTTTCAATTATTCTCAAACAATAGTAAAAACTCGATTAATAGCACAAAACAACCAACAAATAGCAAGAGTTGATCGAGAAAAACAAGATTTTAAAATTCCATCTAATATCCTATATGAAAAAATAAAATCTGTTCAAAATCAATTTGATTCAATTTTTTTAATTGATTATGATAAAGGTATGTTTTCATATGAAAGCGTAAACCTAATAAACGAAGTTTTAAAATCAAAATACTATATTTCAATTAAGCCTAACAATTTTCATTCATTTAGTCAATTTATTAATCAAAATAAAATAGAGTTAATATCTTTAAATAAAAAAGAATTTTGCCAGATTTCAAAATATTTATTAAATGATAGTGAAGTAAATAATGGTAACTTATACGAAAATATGTCAAAATTTTATGAGAAATTGAATTTGTCTAATTTACTAGTTACTTTAGGTAAAGAAGGTTTATGTTTAATTAGTAATAAAGATGTTATAAAGATAGATGGTATAGAAGTGGAAGTATTTGATGTTACAGGAGCAGGAGATAACGTTATATCAATATTTAGTTTATTTGATATGATAGGGGTTGATTTTACAGAAAGTGGAATACTGGCAAATATTGCTGGATCCATATGCGTTTCAAAACCAGGTACAATAGCAGTAAAACCACCCGATATAATCAATTTTCTAAAAAGATATCAAACCGATTACTTTAGAATAAAAAAAATAACCGAAAATAAATATGAGGTATCCTCAAAATAAAATATTTTACAATTACGAAAGATTAAAATTAATAATTGAAAGAAATAGACAACAAGGCAAAATAATAGGATTTACTAATGGATGCTTTGATATATTACATAAAGGACATATAACTTATTTATACGAAGCAAAAAATTATTGTGATATCTTAATAGTGGCAGTAAATTCTGATCAAAGTGTAAAGAGAATAAAGAATAAGAATAAACCAATAAACCCATTAGAAGACAGAATGTTAATATTAGCTTCCATAGAAGCAATAGATTTTGTAGTACCTTTCGATGAAGATACTCCAATAGAATTAATCGAATACTTAAAACCTGATATATACTTTAAAGGAGGAGATTATAAAAATAAAAATATACCAGAATTAGTTGTAATAGAGAAGAATAAAATCGTTTTTAAAGTTTTAGACTTTATTCCTGAAATTTCTACAACTAAGATAATAGAAAAAATAATCAGAGAATTTTTAAAATAAGGAGGAATTTTTATGTTTGATAATTTTAGATTCGATTTTTTAAAGAAAAAAGATCCTCAATTTTTACAAGATTCTCCATTAAAAATGATAGCTATAGAAGCAGATAAATGGATAGATATGTACGGTACAGTAGAAAATGCTACTAAAAATACAATAGAAATAAAAGTACCACTAATAACCCAGTATTTAGCAAATAACTTAGTACCTATAACTCAAGATAAAGAATTAGATGTTTTTTATTTAGAGATTTCCAAAGACAAAAACATAAGATTATTTAATTTCACAAGTCAAATAAGTGATATACAAGTAGCTGAGAAATTGATAATTATCACTAAACCTTCTAAATACAAAGACAAGTCATTTGGTGAAGCAAAAAAAATAATGGATAACTATGATTTTGAAGTAGAAATAGAAATGGAATATAACGCAGTAGGTGTACCACATACTCAAAAAGGTAAAACTTATAGAATTTTCAATAATGGAATAAGTATGTTTACTTCAATACCAATTCCTCCTAAAACTTTAATAGAAGTATCATTAAAAATTCCATACATAGAATATATTGAAATAAAAAAAGAAAAATTCACTGCAGTTGTTGTTGAAAGCAAACAAATAGAAAAAAAGAAATTTGAAACCATACTTAATTACGAAAAAATTGAAGACAGGCTAAAAAATTTACTTTTAGAGTATAGCTTACTAAATCAAAAAATATAGTCAATTTTATAAATCAAAAGGATTGAATTAAATAATAAAAAAGTATAAAACTATGAGTGACAGAGTAGTGATTACAGGTTTAGGTACAATAAATCCTTTGGGTAATTCAGTAAAAGAGTTTTGGCAAAATCTAGTAGAAGGTAAAAACGGTATAACCATAAATGATAGGATAGATACTACTAATTTTCAAGTAAAAATAGCTGGATTAGTCAAAAATTTTGATCCACTGTGCTATATAGATAAAAAACATATAAGAAAAATGGATTTATTTGTACAGTATGGTCTAGCATCTGTAAAAGAAGCAATAGAAGATAGTTTATTAGATTTAACAAAAGTAGATCCGTTTAGATTAGGAGTATTTGTAGGATCAGGAATAGGAGGGATAGATACATTCCAAGATCAAGTTAAAACTTTAGTAGAAAAAGGTATTTCAAAGATTTCTCCTTATTTTGTGCCCAAAATGATAGTTAATATTTTAGCTGGATGGATAGGGATATTGTATAATATTAGGGGGCCAAATTTGACTTATGTAAGTGCTTGTTCAAGCTCTTTACATGCTTTAGGAGAAGCTTATAACGCAGTTAAAAATGATTTAGTAGATATAGCAATAGTTTGTGGTTCTGAAGCTCCAATTGTAGAATCAGCTATTGCTGGATTTGAAAATATGGGAGCTTTATCAAAAAATAATGATCCTAATAGTGCTTCAAGACCCTTTGATTTAAACAGAGATGGATTTGTAATAAGTGAAGGAGCAGGAAGTTTAATACTAGAAAAATTAGAATTTGCTATAAAAAGAAATACTAAAATATATTCAGAGGTAATAGGATATTATCATACTTGTGATGCTTACCACATTACTGCCCCAGATCCAGAAGCCCAAAGTGTAATATACACTATCAAGCAAGTAATTAAAAATACAGATATAGAGCAAATAGATTACATAAATGCTCATGGTACATCCACGCAGTATAACGACAAAACAGAAACGTTTGCTATAAAAAGTGTTTTAGGACAAAGAGCTTACAAAGTAAATGTAAGTTCTATTAAATCTATGATAGGTCATACTTTAGGAGCTGCAGGTGCAATAGAATCAATAGCAACTGTCCTAAGTATATATAATCAAACCATACCCCCAACAATAAATTATAATACCCCTGATCCAGAATGCGACTTAAACTATACTCCTAATCAAGCAGTAAAGAGAGAAATAAATATAGCACTAAAAAATTCTTTTGGTTTTGGTGGACATAATGTAGTAGTTGCTTTCAAAAAATTTTTATAAACATAATAAAATTTTGTATAAAATTTAAAAAAAATGGGTATAATAAGTATCGTAAGGAACTAAAGGGGCAGCTAGAAAATCAAGGAGGTGAAAAAAATGCCAACCCAAACAACAAAATTAAGAATGTTAGAAGATAGAGTACTAGTAAAACCAATTCCACAAGATGAAAAAACAGAAAGCGGGCTCTACTTACCAGATACAGCAAAAGAAAGACCACAAAAAGGAGAAGTTATAGAAGTTGGTCCTGGTAAGATGTTAGAAAATGGTACAAGAATTGAACCTACCGTCAAAAAGGGAGATAAAGTACTATTTGGTAAATACGCAGGTACAGAATTGAAAATCAAAGGGGAAGAATATTTAATCCTAAGAGAAAGTGAAATATTAGCAATAGTAGAAAGTGAATAGGAGGTGTTAAAATCATGGCAGGTAAAATGGTAATGTTTAATACAGAAGCACGACAAAAACTAGAAAAAGGAATAAGAACTGTATATGATGCAGTAAGAGTAACTTTAGGGCCCAAAGGGAGAAACGTTGTACTAGAAAAGAAGTTTGGTAGCCCACTAATAACCAATGATGGTGTAACAGTAGCAAAAGAAATTGAGTTAACAGATCCAATAGAAAATATGGGCGCCCAGTTGCTTAAAGAAGTTGCTACTAAGACAAATGATATTGCTGGTGACGGCACAACAACAGCAGTAGTATTAGGATATAATATCATAAAAGAAGGATTAAAAGCAATAGCTGCAGGTGCTAATCCAATATATCTTAAAAGAGGAATAGATAAAGCAAAAGAAGTAGTAGTAGAAGAATTGAAAAAACAAGCTAAAGAAGTAGATTTTGAAGGTAAAACTAAAACAGATATAGATGACTTAGAAAGAGTAGCTACTATAGCAGCAAACAACGATGAAGAAATAGGAAAAATGATATCCAAAGCAATAAGAATGGTTGGAAAAACAGGAGTTATAACAATAGAAGAATCTAAATCCTCTCAAACCACTTTAGAACACGTAGAAGGAATGCAATTCGATAGAGGATATGTTTCTCCATATTTCGTAACAGATGCAGAAAGAATGGAAGCAGTATTAGAAAATCCTTACATTCTTATAACAGAAAAGAAAATTTCAGCAGTAAATGATATACTTGGAGTTTTAGAAGTGGTAGTAAGAGCAGGAAGACCATTACTCATAATAGCAGAAGATGTAGAGGGTGAAGCCTTAGCAACATCAGTAGTAAATAAATTAAGAGGAGTATTAAATGTATGTGCAGTTAAAGCTCCTGGATTCGGAGATAGAAGAAAAGAAATGTTAAAAGATATAGCAATTTTAACAGGTGGACAAGTTATAAATGATGAATTAGGTATAAAATTAGAAAATATTAAAGACATTACTTACTTAGGAAAAGCAGAGAAAGTTAAAGTTACTAAAGAATACACAACAATAATTGGAGGAAAAGGAAATGAATCAGAAATAAAAGCTAGAATAGAACAAATTAGAAAACAAATAAAAGAAACAGATAGCGAATTCGATAGAGAAAAACTACAAGAAAGATTAGCAAAATTAACAGGAGGAGTAGCAGTTATAAAAGTTGGTGCCCCAACAGAAACCGAACTAAAAGAAAAGAAATTGAGATTTGAAGACTCCCTAAACGCTACCAAAGCAGCAGTAGAAGAAGGAATAATCCCTGGTGGAGGTACCGCTCTCATAAGAGCAATACCAGCTTTAGAAAAACTAGAAAAAGAACATACTGGAGATATGGCTCTAGGTGTAAAAGTCCTAAGATCTGCTTTAGACAAACCTTTAAGACAAATAGCAGAAAATGCTGGATATGATGGAGGATCAATCGTAGAAGAACTTAAAAAATCAAGCTCTACATACGGATTTAACGCATTAACTGGAGAAATTGCAGATATGTTTAAAGTAGGAGTTATAGATCCATTGAAAGTAACAAGAAGTGCTCTAGAGCACGCTTGCTCAGTAGCAGGAATGGTACTAACAACCGAAACAGTAATAGCAGAAATACCAGAAAAAGAAAAAGACAAAGGTATGGCACACAATCATCCACCAATGGATTATTAATAAAAAGTATAAAATGAATTAAGAAGGGGGCTTAAAGCCCCCTTTTTTATTTTGTAAAGTTTTTGAATCTTAAAATTTTGAATCTTAAAATTTAGTTTATCTAGTTTGATTTTTTAAGCTTAGGGCTTTTTTGACAGCTTCTGTAGGGTTTATTAATCCACTTCCTACAGAATATGGACTTGCTCCTTTTACTTTGGTAGCAGTTTGCATTATAATTTCTTTTACTTGTTGAGGAGTTAAATCAGGATTGGCTTGTAGAATTAAAGCTACCACTCCTGCAACTATTGGAGTAGCCATAGATGTACCAGATAGTAACCAATAATAATCTCCATAATGTATAATTGGTTCTTTGTCAATGGTTGATAGAGGACTTCTTAAACTTACTACCTCTACACCTGAAGCAGATATATCGGGTTTAATTTTTTTATCAACTGGAGTAGGGCCTTTAGAAGTGAAGAAAGCAGGTGTATCATCTTCCAAGGTAACAGTATTTTTATCATCGTAAGCTCCAACTGTTATAGCATATTCACTTATAGCAGGGGTACCTATGGTTTCTGATAGTGGGCCACTGTTACCTGCTGCAACTACTACAACCAAACCAGCTTTAGTAGCGTCCTCAACAGCTTTAGCAATTAAATCATCTTTTTCTTTAATAACTGAACTTGCTCCTAAAGACATAGATAACACCTTTATATTATATTTTTCTTTGTTTTGAATAGCCCAGTAGATAGCCTTAACTATGTTAGATAAACTTCCAGATCCATTTTTATCGAGTACTTTAATACCTATGATATTAGCTTCAAAAGCTGGTCCCTTATAGTTACCTTCCGCTTTTGATCCATTTCCAGCAACTAAGCCTGCGCAGTGGGTACCATGTCCATTATCATCATAAGCATTCTCTACCCCATTTTTGTTATTAACAAAATCTATAAATTCAATTATTCTATCTTTTATATCTGGGTGGGGGTATATACCTGTATCTATAACAGCTACAGTTACATCTTTACCAGTGATACCCATATCCCAAACCTGATCAGTTTTCAAAACTTCTTTTATTACATCTATTCTGTAAGTATTATGAGGTAATTTACTTTTTTGAGAAGTTAACTCTATGGGTTTATAATAGGTAATTTGATTAGTAAATAAATTGGTCTTAGTAAAGTTATCAATTTGATTAGATTTACTAAAGGTGTTTTTAAGTTTTGTAGATAAGCTAGATATTTTGGATTTAATAGAATTTATCAACATTTTTTTGCACCTCCTAGGAAAATCCTTGAATTATGCTAAGCCAATCTCAAAAGTATTGATTGTAAAAAAAATGTAAAAAAAAAAGTTAAAGGAGAAAAAAAAATAAAAACTAAGTTATATATATAAGGTAGAGGCCTATAAAAAGGGTCTAAAAAATGATTAATTTTAATAAGATAAAATTAGCTTCTTATAATGTAATGAATCTTTTTGATAAGATAGATGATCCTTTAAAAGAAGATGGTCCACCAAAGAAAGAAAAAGAAATGATGGCAGTAGCAGATATAATAAAGCATTCTCAAGCAGATATAATAGCTCTACAAGAAGTAGAAAATGAGCAGATATTATATGA
>CALFWH010000124.1 GCA_937927985.1 uncultured bacterium
AAACCACTATTTTGTTAGTTTCAGTTCTTCCTTCCCATTTGTTAGGATTTTTATGGGTTGGTCCTTCTACAAGTATTTCTACTATTTTACCTACGTATTGTTTATTTTTTTCCTCTGTTATTGAATTTTGTAATTCGATTAGTTTATAAAGTCTTTTTAATCTTTCTCTGTAGGGTATTCTATCTGGATAGTTAGCTGCTTTAGTGCCTTCTCTTTCACTATAAGCAAACATAAAAGCTTGATCAAATTTAATTTGCTGAATTACCTTTAAGGTATCGTTAAATTGTTCTTCACTTTCACCAGGGAATCCAACTATTATATCAGTAGATAATCCTATATATTCGTTTTGAGCTCTAAATTTTTGCACTATTTCTAAAAACTGCTCTACGGTATATCTTCTTGCCATTCTTCTTAAAACTTCATTATTACCACTTTGTAAGGGTAAGTGTATGTGTTTTGCTATTTTGGGGCTCTTAGATATAACATCTATTTGTTTATCAGTAAAATTAGTAGGATAAGGAGAAGTAAATCTTATCCATTTAATATTTTTCATTAATTCTACGGTAGCAGATAGCAAATCAGCAAAATCGTATTGAAAATTTTTATCTATTCCGTAGGCATTAACAGTTTGTCCTAAATAAATTATTTCTTTATATTGTTGATCGTCTAGATTCTTTACTTCCTTTAGAATCTCAGAAATTTCTCTAGATTGCATAAAACCTCTTGTAAATGGTACTATACAGAAAGTGCAATAGTAATTACAACCATACATAATGGGAACATAAGCAGAGTATTTAGATAATCTTCTTACTGGTATATCTGGATCCACTCTACCAGTGAAATCCACATCTAATATTTGAGTGTTTTTATTATTTTTCAATTGACTAAGAAGTTGAGGTAAAGCTGATATTCTGTGAGTACCTAAGATTATATTTACGTGATCTATGGAAGATATTTTAAGGTAGTCTTTTTGAGCTAAACATCCGGCAACAATTACTATCATATCTTTCTTTTCTTCTTTAATTTTTTTAAGGGCTCCTAATCTACCGTAGAATTTATTTTCTGCATTCTTTCTTACAGCACAAGTATTGAAAATTACTATATCTGCGTCTTTTTCGTTATCAGTAGCTATTGCTCCCATTTTCTCAAGAATAGAAGCAATAACTTCGCTATCATACTCATTAGCTTGACAACCGTATGTTTTTATAAAATATTTGTAATCCCTTAAATCTGTCATACTCTCTTTAATTTTTTAAGTTCAAAAATTTTGAAAAATTCTTTTTTTTACTGCAAATCCGTGTTTTTTTGCTAACGAATCTATCTCTCTAATTTTTTTTTCATCTATATTTCTTCCTATACTATAGTTTTGGTATTTTTCTTCTGCTGTTAGTATAATAGTTTCAGCCATACAGGCTAGAACATTATTTTTAGGATAACCTATGATATCGTCCCAGGATAAATTATTAAATAGTTTTTTAAATTTGGGTTCAGAAGGTAGTTCAATTATTCCCCCTTCCAATATTGTAACATCCTTCCTTTTTTCAATTACTTCTTTAGAAGTATTGTGAGGCATAGAAATATCACATATTATTGCTTGATCCTTAAGATAATGTGGGAAAATCATCTCATTAGGATTAGAAGTAGCAGTTATTATTATATCGGAATTTATACAAGCGTTTTGTATATCGGTAGTAATTATAATTTTATCGGATTTTATTTCGTTTTTCAGAGCGTTTAATCTTGATTTATTTCTTGCAATAGCGAACAATTTTTTATAATCGGAGTGTATAAGTTTAACTATTGATTTACCGATTGCACCAGTTGCACCGATAACCGAGACAACAAGATCACTTTTGTTTAATTTTTTTTCTTCGATAGTCATATTTAGGGCTTCCAAAGAAGAGGCAATAGTATAAGAAGCTCCCGAAGTAAAATACAAGGTATTACCAAAGGTTTTCACTAAACTCATACCAGCTTTACCAACTACCGAAGTAAAAGCTCCCAAGCCCACAATCTTAGCACCAAATTTTATAGCTAGCTTACTTGCTTTTATCAATTTACTCATAGCTAACTTTTCATCATCTATAAATTGCTTAGCTAATAAAGGTATAACAATAAAAAGACCATATACTTTTTCAGAAATCATTGTCTCTATTTCCATTTCAACAGCAACAAAAGGATCTATAAATTTTATTACACTTTCTATAAATTCTACGCTTTTATTCTGTAAATCAGAAATTGCTCTGTATAAATCGTTAATATTAAGGGGATGAATAAAAAAAGCAAAAGGTCCTTTCATTTAACTAAACTTTCCACTCTCGTTTTTATTGATTTTAACATTAGTTGAATATTTTTCTTTACTTTAAATCTAATAGTAGGTAGTATCAAACTTGCTAAAGAAGGAATATTAATATCAAAATCGAGATATAAAATCAATTTAGATTTTTTGTCATTAATAGAATTAACTTGCCAGTAGCCTTCGAATTTATCTACATCTCCTTTTACAAGCTTGTATTCTAATCTTAATTGATCTGGATAGAATACTTCTTCTTCTTCCCATTTGAAATTTATTCCATCAATATTAGCTTCCCAAAAAGTTATTTGCTTATTATCTTCTTTTTTAAGTATTTTTATATTTTTTACATCGGGGATAAATTCTGGGAATTTTTCGGTATCACTTGCAACTTGATAAACTATTAATGAAGGGGCTTCTATTTCTACCTCTTCTTTTATAATCATAAGTACTCCTCTACTATTTTTTATTCATAAAGTATATTTTATATTTTTCTTTTCTATTTCCTTTATAAACCCTTCAAACAAGGAATAGAAATCGGAATTTATTTTTAATTTACACACTATTTGTGAATCTGTTTTATTTATTTCAATTTTCTTTAGATTTATTTGAAAGTCGTTAATGAGATTTTTGATAAATATTATATCGTTTTCATTTTGTAAATAGAGAGTAATATTAAAATCCAGATATTTGTAGGATATTTTATTTTCTATTATTCTAAGTGAATTTATGAGTATGAAGGTGATGATGGAAGCTAGTAAGGCGTGGATCATTAGTCCTGTACCTATGAGTATTCCTATGGCTGCGGCAATCCATAAAGTAGCTGCAGTTGTTAAGCCTATGATTTTCAATTCATTTCTTAATATTGCACCTGCACCTAAAAATCCTATTCCACTTACTATTTGAGCTGCTACTCTAGAATCATCAGAATTTTTGAAACCTTCCATAGATACAAAAGTAAATATAGCACTACCTAGTACTACTAACGTTACAGTTTTCAATCCGGCAGTTTTTCGATGTATTTCCCTTTCAAATCCTAAAATAAACCCACACAAAACAGAAATTAATAAAACATAAAAAAAGCTAACTAAATCTTGATTAATCATTAATAAAATTTTCTATAATTTTAATAAACTCGGTATAATTCCAACTTGCAGTACCTACTAAAGCTCCATTGAGTGTAGTTTCTTTTCTTATTAATTTTATGAAATCTTTATCCACGCTTCCCCCGTATAATAAAATAATGTCTTGTGAAAATTTTGTCTTAAATACTTTCCTTATGAATTCTTCTGCTTTTTGAAGATCGGTTATTTGTATTGGTATTCCAGTGCCTATAGCCCAAACAGGTTCATAAGCTACTATTAACAAATTAAATTTTTCAAACCCCTTGAGATTAGTTGTTATCTGGTTATACAATACTTCTTCTGTTTTTCCTGCTTTTCTATCTTGCAGTGTTTCACCAATACAAAGTATAATGTAAATATCTTTTTCTTGTAAAAGTAAAACTTTTTGGTTTATAATGTTATCGTCTTCATTAAATAAATTTCTTCTTTCGGAATGACCTACCAAAGATCCTTTTACTTGGATACTTTTTAACATATCTACAGTTACTTCACCTGTATAAGCTCCTTTTTTGACAAAAGATACATTTTGAGAAAAAACCCAAAATTTATCATTGCTTTTAGTTAAAGACAGATAAACATAAGGTATGGAAGCTATTATGGTAGTATTCTGGATGGTATTGGTAAATTGAGAAATATTATCTAACCATTTTTGGGCTTCATAAAAATCGTTTATTCCTGCTTTCCAGTTAGAGGCTAATACATATTTACTAGGCATACTTTTTTAGTACTCTCCTTATTTTTTCATCTTGTTTTAGGGGGCTATCTATGGGTAGGATTCCATTAAGGACAGAATTTTCAAACGTAGGTTTGATAACTTTATAAAATACTCCAGTATAGTACTCATAACTGGTTGAATTATAAATAGCTTTTGGTAAGTCATTTATATATTCTTCTGGAAGGGGTTTAATTTTATTTTTGAAGGTTTTTAAATCTTCAGCTCGGTAGTAAGTTATACATGGAG
>CALFWH010000125.1 GCA_937927985.1 uncultured bacterium
AATGGGTTTATTTACTCTAGGTTTATATTTTTTTAGTATGTTTATTGCTGTTTTTGTTGGTATAATTATGATTAAAATTTTCTCAACTAATATGAATCAAACAATAAGTGCTAGTAGTGATTTTCAGGTAACCAAGAAAAGTTTTGCTGATTTTATTATAGGTATTTTCCCTTCTAATATTTTTAAAGCTTTTATAGATGTTAATATGCTGCAGATAATATTTTTTTCTTTTCTGTTAGGAATGGCTATTATAAAGGTAAATAAAAATATTGAGGTTGTTAGTAATTTTTTAAATTATTCTTTTGAAGTGGTAATGCAGATAGTTAGGTGGGTTATAAAGGTTACTCCATTAGGTGTTTTTGGATTAATTGCAAATATAGTGGCTAGTAGTGGATTAGATATGTTTTTAAAGTTATATGGATATGTTTTTTCTGTAATTGGTGGAATACTTGTTCAGGGTCTAATTATACTTCCTTTGATGATTTATATTTTATGTAAGGAGAATGGGTATTGGGTTTTAAGTAGGGTTTTTAAGGTTTTGTTGGTAGCTTTTAGTACCTGTTCTAGTTCTGCTACTTTGCCTGTTAGTATGAATAGTTGTGTTGAGGATGTAAAGATTAGAAAGGATGTGGTTGAGTTTGTTTTACCTTTGGGTGCCACTGTGAATATGAATGGTACTGCTTTATATGAAGCTGTTGCTGCTATATTTGTAGCCTCAATCTTTGGTGTTAATTTGGGATTTATGGATTATTTAACAATATCTTTGACTAGTGTTTTAGCTGCTGTTGGAGCTGCTGCTGTACCAGGAGCAGGTTTAGTTACTATGTCGATTGTCTTTAGTGCAGTAGGTATACCTTTAGAAGGAATAGGAATAATTGTTGTGGTTGATAGATTTTTGGATATGTTTAGGACTTCATTGAACGTTTGGGGAGATATTGCAATTGCTTTTATTGTAAATAAAAAACTCTGAATAAGAAATTTTGAATAAAAAACTTTGAAGCTTTACAACAAAAGGATTCAAAATAGTTTTATATAATATTTTAAAATATCCTAAATTTAAAAGTTGTAAGGAGGTAACAGATATGCTATTTTTAGCAGCTGAGACAACGATAAAATTACCTGAGTTTACTTCAAACGAATACTTTTATATATTTATGGTGTTGTTAACTGCTTTATTGGGTTTAGGTTTTGCTGGTTTTACTTTTTTTAATGTAATGAGGAAAGATCCTGGGAATGAAGATATGCAGAGGATAGCTAGTGCTATTCAGGAAGGCGCTGCTGCTTATCTAAGTAAACAAGCTCAGATGATGAGTATTTTTGTTATACTTTTAGCAATAGGTCTTTTTGTTTTATATTATAGTATTTTTGGGGATGCTTTTTTGGCTATGGGGGTTGGATTAGCTTTTTTGATGGGTGTCGGATTTTCCTATGCTGCAGGTGGAGTGGGTATGTATTTAGCTGTGAGGGCTAATCAGAGAACTGCCCAGGCTGCAATAAGCAGTTATGTGCAAGCTATGAAGATAGCTTTTAGAGCTGGAAGTGTTGCAGGTATGGCCACTGTAGGGTTAGCTTTATTAGGTGCAGCTATATTGTTTTTGATATATAGAGAGGAAGCGGTTAAGGTTTTCATAGGATTTGGATTTGGTGGATCCTTGGGTGCTTTGTTTATGAGGGTCGGAGGAGGAATATATACTAAAGCTGCAGATGTTGGTGCAGATATAGTTGGAAAAGTAGAAGCTGGTATACCTGAAGATGATCCCAGAAATCCAGCTGTCATAGCTGATAATGTTGGAGATAATGTCGGTGATTGTGCAGGAATGGTTGCGGACGTATTTGAAAGCTACGCTGTTACTTTAGTAGCCTCTATTGTACTAGGAGTCGTTGTTTTTATGGATCAAAATTTTATAAACATTTTGGTAAACAAATATAACTGGACTGAAAGTGATATAAATAAGTGGACATTATTATTAGTTTTTTATCCTTTAATAGTAAGAGCTGCAGGAGTTATAACATCCATATTTGGGGTTTTAATGTTGAATCCTAAAGAAGATGATACTAATCCTATGAGACCAATAAATTTTGGTTTTTGGGCCTCGATATTTGCCACTATAGTAGTGGTATTTTTCTTGAATTTTCTAATACCTGCTTTACCTACTACTCCCGAATGGGCAAAATGGTTTGGTAATTACGATTTTAGATTTTTTATAGCTACTAGTTTAGGGGTTGTTTTAGCTGCTGTGACGTTGTTGATAACTGACTATTATACTCATATAGATAGATTACCGGTTATTGAGACTTCTTACTCTTCCAAGACTGGTACAGCAACATTGATACTTACAGGGATGGCTCACGGATATCAAAGTAGTGCTTGGGCTATACTTGCAATTATATTTGTTATAGGATTATCTTTTTTATTGTTCCCTGAAAACTTATATTTACAGATGTATGCAATCTCCTTAGCTGGTATGGGATTATTAACTACTACGGGATATATTCTAGCAATGGACACATATGGACCTATAGCAGATAATGCTAATGGAATATTTGAGATGTCTGGAGTGGGTAAGAATCTGGATAGTAAAAGGCCTCAAGAGATAATAGCTAAATTGGATGCTGTAGGTAATACTACCAAAGCTTTAACAAAAGGTTTGGCTATAGCTACTGCAGTGTTTGCTGCTATTTCTTTATTTGTTTCTTATGTTAGTGAAGCTGGTTTGTTAGAAGGTATAAGGATAAATTACCCATTAGTTTTCTTAGGATTATTAGTTGGTGGGGCTATTCCTTTCTTTTTTGCTTCATTTACAATAAATGCTGTAGGTAGAAGTGCTTTTAAAATTGTTGAGGAAGTAAGAAGACAATTTAAAACTATAAGTGGATTATTAGAAGGTAAGGCAAAACCAGAGTATGGTAAATGTGTTTCCATAGCTACTGCTGCTGCTCAAAAGGAATTAATAGGTCCAGGGGTTTTAGGTATATTTTCTCCAATTTTAGTTGGTTTTCTTTTTGGTGCAGAAGCTTTGGGGGCTTTCTTAGGTGGAGTCATATTGGTTGGACAATTACTAGCTGTATATATGGCCAACGTTGGTGGATTATGGGATAATGCTAAAAAGAAAGTAGAAGAAGGATTTTTGGGGGGTAAAGGTACCGAATATCACAAAGCTGCTGTTGTTGGTGATACAGTAGGAGATCCTCTTAAAGATACTACTGGACCAGCCATAAACCCACTTATAAAAGTTATAAATCTAGTAGCTCTATTAATTGCTCCAGTTCTTGCTAACATTAATTCAATTAATCCAGCAATTAAAATAACTATCATTATATTTTCTATTTTGTTCTTATCCGTTGCAATTTATGTATCAAATAGAGGAAGTTTATTAGATAGCCAAGAAGCAAAAGAAGAAATGAAAAAATATGATCAAAAACACCTTTCTCTTACAAAGGAATAAGAGTTTATATTAATGAATACTGATTATCTTAAAAGTTTTGATAGAAAAGAAAAGAGTTTTGGGTGGATCTTCGGATCTCCTTACGCTTACATTTATTTAATTGATGATATTTTATTTGATTCATCAGTAAGTGCATGGGCCTATATTTTTTGTAAAGAAGGGAAAGATTTTAAGAGATTATTCTTGACTCATTCTCATTATGATCATCTAGGAGGAGCTTGGGTAATCAAAGAATTTTATCCAAACATAAATATCTATGGACATTCATATATAGAGAATGTATTTAAATCTCTAAATGCTTTAAATATAATAACGAATTACAATAAACTTGATTCTGAAGAAATAATTAATTATTGGTCAATTCCAAAGGAATATATCGATTTTAAGATTTTTAATTTTGATTATGTTTTTAATTTCACAGATGAAGGTATATTATATTTTGATGATTTTTGGGCTATTTATACTCCAGGACACACTAAAGATACCGTTTCTTTTTATATTACAAAATATAATGCATTAGTTATGTCTGAAAGTATGGGAATACCTAATTATAGGTTTAATTTTGTTTTACCTGAATTTTTAACAAGTTACAAATTGTACTTGGGTTCTTTTGAAAAATTAAAAAAACTGGTTTTAGAGAAAAACGTTAATAATTTTCTGTTACCACATATAATGTACTTTGAATATTTTTCAGATGTTAAGGATTTTATTAAATTATCTGAGGAAAGCTTAAAATTTTATGTCAAGAGTTTAATTAATTTTATTGAGAAAGCAAAAATTGAAAAAGATAACTTGCAAACATCTAAATTAGAAGAGATTTTTAATATGGTTTTGGATTCTTTTTATTATAAATATGAGCTTATTCAACCTTTATATGGATTTAAAGCTAATGTAACTGCACAGATAAAGAATATAATTAAAGAATTAATTTGATTGAAAGGTTTTTAATTTTTTATGTAGAATTGTATTATTAGGAAAGGGGGAAGGTAAAGATGGAATTACTGCTAGCAAGGATACACTTTGCTCTGGCTGCTACGTTACACTTCATATATCCGCCTATAACTATAGGTTTATCCCTGCTTATATTAATATTCTTAACTCTATACTTGATAAAGGGAAAGGAGGTATATAATCAGATAGCTAGTTTGCTTGTAAAAATATTAGCAGTTATATTTGTGATAGGTGTTGTTACGGGATTTACTTTATCTTTTGCATTTGGAATGTATTG
>CALFWH010000126.1 GCA_937927985.1 uncultured bacterium
GAACAGAGATAATATAGAACTAAACGTATCTGAAGACATGATGACACTAAGAGGATCATATGAATCCCCATGGTCAGAAGGAAATACCCCTACTTTCTACTACTATGAATATCCATTTGGAAGTTTCCACAGACAAATTAGCTTACCATTCCCAGTTGACACCCAAAGAGTACAAGCAACATATCAAAATGGCGTATTAAGAGTAACTATGCCTTTAACAACCTCAAACCCACAAGGACAAAGAATTAGAATATCCTAATTTAAGTAAGTTCAAGAAAAATCTAAAGGGAAGGGGATTTACCCTTCCCTTATAATTTTTATATCTTTTTGTATTTTCCAATTACTTTATTACTTACTTTTTTATACTATATTTTTCCACTAATTTTAAAGCGTTTATAAATAAATCCACTTCCTGGTAAGTATTATAAAAAGCTAAACTAACTCTACAACTACCAGGAATTTTTAGTTTATGGTGTATTAACTGAGCACAATGGTGTCCTACTCTTATAGAAATATTCTTACTATCTAAAACAAATGCCACATCATGAGAATGTAAACCTTTAACATTAAATGGAATTATACAAAACCTCTTTTCATAAACTTTATCATATCCATAAATATCCAGAAAATCTAATTCTTTCATTTTATTAAACAAATATTCAGTTAATTTCAATTCATAATTTCTAATATTTTCATGTCCTATAGTGTTTAAATAATCGATAGAGTATTTAAAAGCAAATATTTGGGCTAAAGCTTGTGTACCAGGTTCAAAAAACATGGGAGCAGGTAAATACTTTATATTTTCAAGTGATACATAGCTTATCATAGATCCCCCAGAAAAAGCAGGAATCTTTTGATCAAAATGTCTTTTATTTACATAAACAACTCCCAATCCCGTAGGTCCATACAACTTATGAGCTGAAAAAACATAGAAATCAATATCCCATTTTCTTAAATCTACTTTTTCATGTACTATCCCCTGAGCTCCATCTACTAAAACCATTAATCCATTACTCTTACAAATATTACTAACTTTCTGTATGTCGTTAATTACTCCTAAAACATTCGACATATGGGTTATAACTAAAAGCTTAGTCTTTTCTCCTATTAGACCTTCTAAGTTATTAATATCTAATGAAAGATTATCATTAAGTTTCCAAAGTTTTATTTTGAAATCAAAAATCTTTGATAGATTTATGAAAGGTAATAGAGATGCATGATGCTCCATTTCAGTTAAGATAACTTCATCACCTTTTTGTAGGTAATTTATAGCAATAAAATAAGCTAAATAATTTAAACCATATGTAGAATTGTAAGTAAAAAATATTTCCTGAGGATCACAATTTATGAAATTTGCAATAGTATTCCTTGTTTCTTCATACATTTCTTCAATTTTGAGAGCTAAACTTGAAGCTGTACGGTGAATATTATAATTATATTTTTCATAAAATTCTTTCTCTTTTTCTATAACTATCTTGTTTTTTTGTGTAGTAGCTGCGTTATCCAAATAAACTACATCTGGATTGTTATAAAAAAATGGAAAATCTTTGCGAATATTTTGTACATCAATCTCCATTTTTCCCTATTATACCTAAATAACTCAATTTTATATCTCTTTTTATTTTAAATTTGTTTCTACGAATTTTAGTAATCTCTCTAAAAATTTATTTTCAGGCATAGCACCTTCTATAAAATCTTGCTTTTCACTAGCATTTTTATATAGCTTAAATACCGTCTTTGGAACTCCCATAACAGAATAAATTTGAGCATAATGTGGGAATTCTGAAACCTCAATTAGTAAAGCTTTTATATTTTTAGATAGTAAAGCAATAGCAGTAGAATTTATTGTCATTATAGGACAATATGGACAAGTTGGTGTAACAAAAACCATCAACTCCAAAGTAGCAGAATTAGATTCTAAAATCTGATCAATCTGTTTTACTAATGAAATACTATTAGCTTGCAAAGGATATTTTTTATTAGAAATCATATTTATTAGAGAAAGTATCCATGTAAATTCGTAACCTGCAGGTATACCTAAAAATTTAGCGTTAGCAGGATTTATTTGATTATCATTAACTCTTGCAGATATAACTGGTAATTCACTACCAACCCCATATTCTTTTGAAATTTCCTCATCCAATACAGGATTATAAACATTTATTTTTACCTTATCTAAAGTTTCTGATAATTCTCTTATTAATTGCTCTGTTTCATTACAATACTGACAGTTTAACTTACTAGTGAATAAAAGTATTTCGATTTCATTTTCTAATTCTCCTAATTGATTTTTTATTTCTATTTTATCTTCTTCTGTTAGAAACATTCTAATTTACCTCCCTTATTTATAATTTCCAAAGGATATTAGCCCAAGTTAAACCTGCACCAAAAGCAGAAAAAAGTATTAAATCCCCTTTTTTTATTAATCCTTTATTAAAAGCTTCGTAAAAAACAATAGGAATAGAAGCAGATGAAGTATTAGCATATTTTTCTATGTTACTAAAAATTCTTGAACTATCTATTTTTAAGCTATCTCTTATGGCTTCTATTATTCTTATGTTTGCTTGATGAAATACATATAGATTAATATCGTTAGTTTCTAGATTGTTTTTATTTAATAATTTTTTTATTTCCTGAGGTATGAGAGAAACTACATTTTTAAATACTTCTCTTCCTTGCATCTTAAGATAAATTCTTTTTTCATGTAGGGATTTTTCTGAAAAAGGTTCCTTAGTGCCACCTGCTGGTATATATATTAAATCGAATTTAGTACCATCACTTCCAACATTATGATCCAATATTCCTGTATTTTTATCTTCAGTCCTAGATAGAACAAAAGATCCTGCCCCATCACCTAATAAAACAGCAATAGTCCTATCTTGCCAATCCAGATATTTGGATATAGCTTCAGCTCCAACTAATAATATATTCTCTGCTAAACCAGATTTGATCATACTTGAAGCTACGATCAGAGCATAAGCAAAAGCTGTACAGCCTGAGAAAACATCAAATGTACCAGCGCTTATACCCAGTTTACCTTGCAAAACAGAAGAAGTAGCAGGAACTATGTAGTCTGGCGAATTAGTAGCCATAATAATATAATCAATATTTTTAACCTCTTTAGCTTGTCTAAGAGCTTCTCTAGAAGCCTGCAAAGCTAAATCCGAAGTACTAATTCCATCTTCTACAATATATCTATCCTTTATTCCCGTACGTTGATAAATCCATTCATCCGATGTATCCATAATCTTTTCAAGATCAAAATTGGTTAATTTTTTGTTTGGTATAGATATTCCTATTCCTTTTATTTCTACTCCAAACATATCCCTTAACTAAAAGAAATAATTTTTTAAAAACTGCCAAACTTTTTCTACGAAATTGCGTGAATTTGAATTAGATACAATTTTAAGAGCAGGATATTTATTTCTTTTATAATCCTCATTAATTTTAAAAACAAAATGTTCTTTCATACCATACAGATTTATGAATTGAAAATCAGAGAATTTGTCATCTGGACACTGGAAAAAAGAAAATTTAGATTCAAATACATTAGAGAATAGTTTATTTACTCCCTTTATTTTAGCCCCGCCACCCACAAGTATAAAATTGGATATCAAACTGTAATTAAATACATTTGAAACAGCACTTTTAACTAAATTAGCTATTTCTTCTAAACGAGGATAGATCACTGTTTCCAAAATAATAGTCCTAGATACTTTTTCTTTTACTAAAGATTTTGAAGAGAAAATAGGACTATAATCAAGTGATTCTTCATCTTTTTTTTGAATATCTCCAATATTCGATAATATCCTTTCTGCTTCGTTTATATCAGTACCTAAGGTAAAGGATAAATCTTTTAACAAGTTTTTTACTCCTCTTTTTATATAAACCCTGCCATAAGGAGTACCTTCAAGTATAATTATAACTTCAATAGTAGAAAAACCAAAATCAACAATAGCAAAAGGAGGATAATTTTTAAGATTTTTATAACTACCCAAGGCCTTCGAATAATTAACTATGTTAGGTAAAAAAGTTATAGTATTTTTTGAGTTCATAGAAATAGTATCCGAAAACTCATAAGAGATCTTTTCAAATGGCTTTAGAATAGTTTTTTTATACTCAGTACCTATAGAACATATTAGTAATTCCACTTCTATTGAATTTTTAGCTAACAAACCAGATGGATTATAAACCCTATCAACAGAATCGATAATATACATTCTTGGTAGAATAGAGATTATATCTTCGTATTCTTCAGGAAGGACAAAAAATTTTTGAGAGTCTATTTTACCGATTTTGGCTTTACGTGAAATCCAATCTTCAATAAACTGCCCTGTTATCTCCAAATTACTTACTTCTTCTTTTAAAGAAGAAATCGTAGTGTAAAGATTGTAACCCCCTACACTTATAAAAATATTGTCTACTGAATTGTATTCCGATTTTATTTTATTAATTAAATCAATTATGAAGTTTTCATATTCATAGTAATCTATTACCCTACCTAAATTTATTCCATTAGTTTCCTCTATTCCAATTAAAAGAGGTTGCAGTAGATCAGAATTGTTATTTTTTAAATAGTCTTCATTATACCTAAAAAGAACAAACTTTGTGTGTCTACTACCCAGATCTAGAAATAAAATGTTTTTCATTTCTACAAAAAATTAATTTTGTAACTATTACAAAATAAGAATTCTATACCAATACTTACCCCTCCTTTTTCTTTTTCATTTTTTCGTAGCCTAAAATATAGAAGGTAAAAAAACAAACGTAAATAATAGTATAAATATGATCTTGTTAGAGGAAAAATTGGAGGAAATAAATGCAGAAGAAAACTCTAAGAAAATAAAGATAGGAGTTGTAGGAGCTGGATATGTAGGTCTAGTAACAGCAGTAGGTCTATCATACAAAGGATTCAAGGCATACGTTTTTGAAAAAAATAAAGAAAAAACCAATTTATTAAAAAAAGGTATATCACCTTTTTATGAGCCAGATCTACAAAAATTTTTGCAATCCTCTATATCATCAGGAAATCTTGTATTTACAGAAGAAATATCCCAATTAATAAAGGAATGTAATCATATTTACATATGCGTAGGCACACCAATAAGAGAAGATTATACTTATGATATGTTTTTTTTAGATTCAGCAGCAAAAGAAATTTCAGAATATCTTCCACAAAATGAATTTAAAATAATTATCATAAAAAGTACAGTACCACCTGGTACAGCCATATGGTTCAAAAAGATAATTAAAAGATATAGAAGAGGTAAAAAAACTAATATAGAAGTAGCTTCGATACCAGAATTCCTAAGAGAAGGTAACGCAATATATGATTTCTTTAACCCTAATAGAATAATAATCGGAGTAGATAACAAATCTATAATTAACGATCTAATACAAATCTATCGTGACTTTTCAGCACCAATATTAGTTGTATCAACAACAGAAGCAGAATTAATAAAACTAGCTTCTAATGCTTTCTTATCTACTAAAATATCCTTCATAAACTCAATATCAGATATATGTGAAAAGTTAAATTGTGATATAGAAAACGTAAGAAGAGGAATAGGAATGGATAATAGAATAGGCTTAGATTTCCTAAAACCAGGAATAGGATTCGCAGGCTCCTGTCTACCTAAAGATCTTAACGCTATAATATCAATATTTAAAGAAAATAAAGTAAATCACATTCTCTTTGAATCAGTAAAAGAAATCAATAATCAACGGATAGATCTACTCTATAACAAAATCAAAAAAGCCCTTTGGAATATAAAAGGAAAGACAATTTCAGTATGGGGAATATCCTTTAAAGCAGGTACCGACGATATAAGAGAATCCCCCACCTTAAAGTTAATTCCTATCCTACTTAAAGAAAATGCCAAAATTTTACTCTACGATCCCAAAGCAGTAAACAATTTTAAAAAACAATTCCCAGAATTATCTATTCATCCCTCCATAAAACTAACTGAAGATATATACGAAAGTGTTGTCAATTCAAATTTAATCGTTATAACTAACGATTGGGAAGATTATCAAAAAGTTAACCTAATGAAAATATACGAGCTAATGGAAACACCAATAATTGTAGATGGAAGAAATATATTAAACCCTTTACAAGTTAGTGAATATGGATTCGAGTACTATAGAATAGGAGTGAATTATGAAAGCACATGAAATATCAAAAATACTAAATATAACCTTTAAAGATCTAAAAGAAATAGCAGAAAAATTAGAAATAAAAATCAATTCTCCTAATCAAAAAATTAGCGATGATTTATTAACCAAAATAGAAGAAGCAGTAAAATCAAAACAAAAAACAAAAACTAATAATGAATCACTACAAAATATAGAAATTATAGAAAAACCTCCAGAAAACTTATTAAAAAATACTCAAAAATTAGAAACAAAAGAAGAAACAAAAGAAGAAACAAAAGAAGAAACAAAAGAAGAAACAAAAGAAGAAACAAAAGAAGAAACAAAAGAAGAAACAAAAGAAGAAA
>CALFWH010000127.1 GCA_937927985.1 uncultured bacterium
TTTGAACCAGATATATTACTTGTAGATGAAGTTTTAGCAGTTGGAGATATTTCATTCCAAAAAAAATGTCTTGGTAAAATGGAAACTCTTACAAAAGAGGCAAGAACAGTTTTATTTGTAAGTCATAATATGGGTGCAATAGAGTCATTATGCACTAAATGTATATGGCTTGATAAGGGAAAAATTGTTAAAATTTCAGAAGATATTTCTAAACTTATTAAAGAATATGTTTCTTCCTTTTTCAGAAATGAAACTTCCTTTCAAAAAAAATTAAAAAATGAATTCTTTGAGGTGTTAAGTTTCAACCTAATAGAGAAAAAAGATAAATCGACAATTCCAGTATATTTAAAAAATGAAGATATTGGGATAGAGATAGAATTAAATGTATTTGAAAAAAACCCAAGATTATCAATTGGTTATGCTTTATATGAAAATAAATCTAATGTATGTCTTTGGTGGTCATTTCACGTAGATGTAGAACCATATATTCTCCCTTGTGGAAATATTATACTTAAAACTTTTATTCCTAGTGGATTATTAAATGATGGTGAATATAGAATTGAAATGTTAGCTGGAATAGATGGTGTTGGTTGGATATTACCCCCTGGAAATAATCAAATGGTACTTAAATTTATTGTTAAAGGGGGAAAAATCGGTTCTTCTATGTTATCAGCAACAAAAAGACCAACACTTCTGTTTCCTGCATTAAAATGGAATTTTTTTAAGAAATAAATGGAGGTTAAAATGTATATAGCATGTGCTTTTAATAAAAAATATCTTCCGCATGCAGCTACAATGCTTTGCTCACTCTTAAGAAATAATACTGATGTTAGTGGTATATATGCTCTTCATGATAAAAGCGTTAAAACAAGACATATAAGACTGTTGAAAAATTTTGTAGAGAAATATAGAGTTGAAATCAATTTTTATAATGTTGATAATAATATATTTGACACTTTCCCCATTGTTTCTTCATATATTATTTATTATAGAATAATGCTTCCTGAATATTTACCCCAAAAAATAGATAAAATTTTATATTTAGATTCTGATATAATTGTAAGAAAATCATTGACCTCATTATGGAATATAAATATTGAAAAATATGCTTTAGCAGCAGTTCAAGATTTAGGAGATGTAGGAAATTATTTCTTACGTTTAAATATACCCCAAAATAAAAAATATTTCAATTCTGGTGTTCTGCTTATAAATCTTACCAAATGGAGAAAAGAAAATTTACATATTAAAGTTTTGGATTGGATTAAAAAAAATACTGATAAATTACTATATCCTGATCAAGACGCTTTAAATGCTACTCTTTTTAACGATTGGCTTGAGTTACCATTAAGCTATAATGTCTATGAGCCCTTATTTCTCAATCCTAATTATAAAATAAGATATGCTGAAATTGTTGAAGATCCTTATATTGTTCATTTTACAGGAAAAATAAAACCGTGGATGTATCTCTCCAAAAATCCTTTTAAAAATGAATACATAAAATATAGACAAATTACTCCTTTCAAATATAGATTCCCGGAAAATTTCAATTTTTCAATATATGTAAAATATATAGTAAAAAAGTATATAAGAAAGTTGTCTTCTAAAGATTATATTTTCTCAAATAAAATCAGCAGAAAAATTCTTCTAATATTTTATATCATTTTACAAGAGAGAGAAGTCAAAATGTTAAATAGCGAGAAGAAGAGAAAAGAAAGGGAAATTGTTATAAAACTTAAAAATTTAATACCAGATTTCAAAGTTATAAATGGCCCCTTTAAAGAAATGAAATATAGTGAACTAAAATCCATATGCAGTGCTCTTGCTCCAAAATTACTTGGAACTTATGAGTCGGAATTACATGATTTAATAGAGGAAATTTGCAAAAAAAAATATTCTACTATAATAAACATTGGTTGTGCAGAAGGTTACTATGCAATCGGATTTGCAATGCGAATTCCGGAAGCAAGAATATATGCTTTTGATATAGACGATGAAGCAAGAAAACTTTGTTATAAAAATGCGTTGATAAATAATGTTTCTGATAGGATTATAATAAGCAAATATTTTTCATTGGAAAAAATTGATGAAATAAAATTAAATGGAGATGGTTTAATTTTTTCTGATTGTGAAGGAGCAGAAAGATATATTTTCTACAAAGAAACTAAAAATTGGGGAATATTAGTTAATAAATTTGATTTATTAATCGAAGTTCACGAAAAAGATGTACCCGGTACCACGAAATATTTAATAGATTTATTTTCAGAGGCATATATTATAAAAAAAATTTTGAGTGTTGATGATGAATTGAAACCTTATATATTTAATTGTAAAGCATTAGAAATTATGGAGGAAAAAGAAAAAATTGAATTGATGAGCGAAGGGAGAGGATATCAAATATTATGGCTTTTTTTGAAAAGAAAAGGATATAATAAAGGATAAGAAATGCCATTTTTTTCTATAATAGTTCCAACAAGAAATAGAGCAAAGTTATTAGTAGAAAGTGCGATACCTTCAATTGTTGACCAAGATTTTGATGATTATGAGATAGTGATATGTGATAATAATTCCTCTGATAATACAAAAGAACTTGTTGAAAATTTAATGAAGCAAAATCCCAAAATAAGATATATTTATTCTCCTATTTGGATTCCAAAAGAAAAGTTTTTTGAGTTCTCAATGAAACAGGCAAGG
>CALFWH010000128.1 GCA_937927985.1 uncultured bacterium
AGAGTAAATAGATTAAAATACTTTCAAGAAGGGTGGGTAATATTATGGATAAGTATATAGAGTTTTTGGGGGTTCACAGATCAAAAAAAACTACTAATGTTTTACCTCAAGCAGCTGAAATAGTAGATAATACTTTGCCAATAAAGGAAAGTGAAATACTTTTCCAAGTAGATTCACTAAACATAGATTCTGCTAGCTTTAAAAATCTAATTGATTTATCGAATGGTTCAAAAGAGAAATTAAAAGAAATAGTAATGGATATAGTAAAAACCAAAGGTAAAATGCATAATCCCAATACCAATTCTGGGGGTGTTTTTAAAGGTAAAATAAAGCAAATAGGAAAATTCTTTGAAGAATACCATAAAAATAAATATAAATTAGGTTCTAAAGTAGTTTCTCTAACTTCATTAACTTTTACTCCTTTGTTTATAAACAAGATAGAGGATGTAGATATAAAGAGTGCTACTTTGTATGTAGATGGGTATGCAATACTTTTTTTAAACAGTCCTTTTGCTGTAATAGATGAGTATGATTTTGAGGATGAGGTAATTATGAAAGTTTTGGATGTGGCTGGAGCTCCTGCTCAAGTAGCAAGGTATACCAAAATATCAGATACCGTTATTATTCTCGGTTCTGGTAAATCAGCTATTCTCTCTTCTTTTGAAGCCTATAAAAGAGTTAAACCTACAGGTAAAGTTTTTGTATTATCAAATAATCAACAAGAATTGGATTATTTTAAACAATCAAATATATGCGATGAAACTATTCTTTGTGATTTAACAGATCCCATAGGAAGCTATAAAAAATACATTGAAATATCTGATAATCTAGCAGATTTAGTTGTTAATTGCACAAATGTACCTAATACCGAAACTGCAACAATATTACTAACTAAAGATAACGGTAAGGCTTATTTCTTTTCTATGGCTACCTCTTTTCAAAAAGCTGCTCTACAAGCAGAAGGATTAGCTAAAAATATAGAATTAATAATAGGAAATGGTTACTACCCCGAACACTACAGAATAGCTCTAAATATCCTCAAACAAAATAAATTGATTTTTCAATTCTTTAAAGATAAATAACAAGGGAAAAAACATTTTTTTTGAGAATAAAATAAAAAGACTAATTTTTATGTCAATAGAAAAAGAAAAACCTTTTTTTGAACTCTCTAAAATAAAAGATATAACCTCAGAAATTCTAAACGTAGTTTTTATTAAAAACTACTCTCTAAAAAAAGAATATAAAGTAGATACCGACATATTCTATATTAAACAAAATGGTAAAGAATACTATATTTTAATTCTCTCTTTACCCGGCTTAAAGAAAAATTCTATAGAGATAGAAGTACAAGAAGATAAAATAATAGTTAAAGCTAAAAGAGAATTATTTTTCCCTGCTGATATGGTTGAAATACAAGAAGATATTTTAAATTTTATAACTCAACACTCTATATCAATAGAAAATTATTATGGTAACATACATAGACAAATAAATTTACCTAAAAAGGTTAAATCTGATAATTCAAAAGCAGTCTATTTAAAAGGATTTCTCTTTATAAAATTAGAATGTCAATGATTTTAAAGAATATTGTTATAGGGGCTATTAAATTCTATAAAAAGTACAAAACAAGGAGTTATCCTGTATGTAAATTTTATCCTTCGTGCTCTGAATATTGTATGATAAGTATCGAGAAATATGGAATACTAAATGGATCATTAAAGTGTTTTTTAAGAATATTAAGATGCAATATTTTTAGTAAAGGTGGGGTAGATTTACCTTGATTTGTCCTAAGTGTAATACTGTTAATCAAGATGGATATAATTATTGTTATAATTGTGCTTATCCTTTAAAGGAAAATATAAAACAAAAGGAAGTAATGAAGTTATTAGGTATATCATTTGGTTATGAAATGGCCTATATTTTTGATAAGGTTATTGAAATTTATGAAGCTATTTTGAAAGAAAAGCCTCATTATGCCGATGTTAGGTATAGATTAGCTCTAGTTTATGAATTGCAAAATAAATATGATAAAGCTATAGAACATTTACAACAAGCTCTTAATATAAATCCTAATTATATTCAAGCTAGAAATAAATTAGCTGATATTTTGGTATCAGTTGGGAAATATCAGGAAGCTTTGATACAATATAAAACCTTGTTATCTACTAAAGTAAATTATACTTTTGCTGATGTTTTGAATAATATAGGAGTAATATATGAAAAGATGGGCAATATAAAACAAGCAAAATCTTATTATATGAAATCTATATCAATTAATCCTCGCTTTGCTAAACCATATTATAATCTAGGAAATGTCTTTTTTTCTAAAGGAAATATAGAAGAAGCTATATCAAACTACAATAAAGCAATAAATCTGAATTTAAATATCCCAGAAGTATACAATAATCTAGCTCTAGCTTATTATAAAATTGGAAATATAGAATATGCAGAACAAAACTTGCTTAAAGCCATATACACTAACAACTTATTTTTTGATGCTTATTATAACTTAGTATTACTATACATTCAAACTAATAAATTCCAAAAAGCTCAACAAATACTTGAACAGATAACTGAAAAATTCCCCCATAGTTATGAAATAGAATACCTTAAAAAAAATCTCCAAAAAAAACAAAAAGAAAAATTTAAAAAAGAGTCTATTGATAAATTAGAGAATAATATTAATTAATGAGATCAATTTTTTCTAAATTGCTATCCTTTATAAATTATTACATCTACTTAATTGAAAAGGATCCTTTTGTAAAATTAAACATAAAACCACTGGATTACATGAAAAATAAGGATTTGAAAATTAATCAAGAAACTTTGCAGTACTACAAAAAGGAATTTGAATTTATTCAAAATAATGGATTAAATTATATACAAGATATAAAAAAATGTTACTTAGATTTACCAGAAATATATAGGGAATTATTGAGTAAAGAAGAGGATATTGAAACAAAATATAAAGGTTTTAAAATTGCCGATTCATCAATAGAATTAAATTCCAATATTATGATAAAGGGAATATTTTTAGAAAATAGACAGGATAAAATTAAAGCTGCTTATAAGTATAAATTAGCTACTTTTTATTATAAACAATTTGAATACAAAGAATCTAAAAAAGCTTTACAAGAAGCCATTAATTACGACTCTAACAACTTTTATATTATAAACAATTTATTTATCTTAAATTATTTGTTAGGTGAATTTGAAGAGCTACAAAAAATAGTAGATTTATTAATAACTTTGGGATTAAATGAATTTATATACTTTTCAAAGTAAAAAAGGAAGGATGTGATTTAGGATGAAGTTACCTCAAAAAGATTACTATAAACTGTTAGAGGTTAGTCCTTTAGCAACTACAGAAGAAATACAACAAGCTTTTAGGAAATTAGCAAGAAAATATCATCCAGATACTACCCAAAATCCAGTAGAAAAAAAGAGACTTCAAGAAATATATCAACAATTAGTAGACGCTCACCAATACTTAAGAGATGAAGAAAAAAGAAAAGAATATGACAATAACGTAATATTTAAGTTTAGGACATTGAGTAAAAGTCAAGTAAAAACTAAAGCTCAAACAACTACAAAGGATCAACCTTGGTGGAAAAGTCTTTTTTCATTTGGTAAAAAGGAGAAAGAAAAAGAAGATCCTGTAAAGAAAGCTGAACAGTTGTTTTTCTTAGGAATGAGTATGACAGCAAGACCAGATGTAAGGATGATCCAAACAGCTGTATCATATTTTGAGCAAGCTTATAAAACTAATCCCCAACTTTTGGAAGCTCTATTTAACGCAGCTTTGGGATATTACAAAATAGGAGATTTTGAAAAAGCTAAAAATCTACTAAAAGAATACATATCTAAAAGACCTTCTGACCAAGCTGCTGAAATATTATATCGCTTAATAAACTGGTAACATTGTGATCCTTTTAATTACAGGACCAACTGCTATTGGAAAAACTAAGCTATCTTTAGTACTGGCTTCTCTTCTAAATGATACCTTCATCGTTTCTGTTGATAGCAGACAAGTTTATAAATTAATGGACATCGGTACTGATAAGGTATCCAAAGAAATTAGAAAAACTATTATTCATTATCTAATTGACGTGGTTAATCCAAATGTTGAATTTAGTTTATTCGATTTCCTAAATAAAGTAGAAAAAATTATAGAATACGCAATAAAAAAGAATAAAAATCTAATTTTGGTAGGAGGAACTTTGTTATATGTCTATTCACTAATAGAAGGATATTCATTGTGGCCAACAAACAATTTAATTAGAAAAAAATACGAAAAACTTGATATATGTCAGTTAAAAGAAATAATTTATCAAATAGACAAGAGATTTAATACTGATTTTTGTAATAAAATAAAGGATAAAAGGAGAATGGTGAGAATTGCTGAAGTAGTGGAATTAACAAACAAAAATCCTTTAGAACTATGGAAAAATAATCGAAAATTTCCCATAGATAAGATATTTATTCTATCTAATAAAAGAAGCAAAATTTATGAAGATATAAACAAAAGGGTTAATAGGCAAATAGAAGAGGGATTAATAGAAGAAGTTAAGTTTATCCTTAAAAAATTCCCTTCTGCTGAAAGTTTTAAAAGTATGAAAACTTTCGGTTATTATGAAATTATCCAATTCCTTAAAGGTAAACTTGATTTACTAACAGCAATAGAATTAATAAAGAGAAATACTAGAAAATTCGCCAAAAGGCAATTATCTTTCATTAAGAATAAAATTATTCCTAAATTAGATAACATAAATGGACAAGTTATAGACGTATCTTCCCAAGATTTTAATCAGATAGCTAAAAACATAATAAAAATAATAAAAAATGACATATAATATAAAAACTATTGAAAAAATAGACTACTATGATATATCTGCAGATTCGATAGATGAAAGAATTTTATTTTTTGACGCTGTAAAAAAAGTAATAAAAATTAATCCTGAAATATTCTGGGTAACTGCTATTGGAGGAATAGACATAAAT
>CALFWH010000129.1 GCA_937927985.1 uncultured bacterium
ATTTTTTAACACGGTACTATAAATCAAAAAAATACGAAGTATTTTTTTTAACTGGTAATGATGAGAATAGTATAAAAGTAGAGGAAGCAGCACAAAAAAAGGGATTAAACACAAAAGAATATGTAGATCAAATGGCAGAACTATTTAAAAATATATGGAAAAAACTCGATATTGGTTATGACAAATTCATAAGGACCACCGATGAATATCACGTTAAAGCAGCAACTTTTGTTTTTGAAAAATTATACAATCAAGGTTATATTTACAAAGGGAATTATGAAGGATGGTATTGTAAAAGTTGTGAAACCTTCTGGCCTAAATCAAAAGTAGTAGAAGATAAATTATGTCCAAATATAGAATGTAAAAAACCACTTCAGTGGCTAAAAGAAGATAATTACTTTTTCAAATTATCCTCCTTTCAAGATAAACTAATAAAATTCTATACAGAAAATCCAGATATCATATTCCCTCAAACAAGGTATAATGAAATAATATCTTTTATAAAAAGTGGACTACAGGATATATCAGTTAGTAGAAAAAATCTGCAATGGGGAATAAAAGTACCTTTTGATACATCCTATACAATCTATGTATGGATAGATGCTTTAACAAATTATATAAGTGCAATAGGTTATCCAGATAATTTCTTGGAAGACTATTGGCAAAATGTATATCACATAATGGGCAAAGATATAATAAGATTTCATGCTATTATTTGGCCATCAATATTACTGGGTTTAGAACTATCTTTACCTAAAAAAATAATAGCTCATGGATGGTTAACAGATAATTCTAATCAAAAAATATCCAAATCTAAAGGCACAGATGTTTTTAATTTAAAAGAATTCGTTTTTAGTAACCCCGATTATTTAGTAATGGCAATTAGATATTATTTATTAAGAGAAGGCTCCTTTGGAGATGATATATCTGTAAGTCCAGAAAGATTTAAACAAGTTTATAACTCAGAACTAGCAAACAACATAGGTAACCTAACTTCAAGGGTTATAACATTAATTCAAAAAAATTTAAATAATATAGTTACTAAAAAAACAGACCTAAACTTTGTTTATAACTTAGCAGAACAAACAAAAAGAGAATACCAACAATTCATAGAAAAATTAGAATTTTCAAAAGCAATAGAATCAATTCTAAATATGTCAAACTATTTAAATAAAATAATAGAAGAAAAAAGGCCATGGGAATTAAAAGACAATCCTGAAAAATTAAATGAAATCCTTTTTGAATTAGTATATGGAATAATAGTAATATTTAAGTTACTTTATCCAATCATTCCCCAAATTTCATTAAAAGCACTAAAACAATTTAAAATCGATTCAATAGATATAAACGAAAATGAAATAGATAGTATACAAATACAAAACAAAGAAATCCTTTTCCCCGCTCTAAAATAGTTCTGTATATTTAAATTCGTAAGAGTTTTTAGAAAAACAGAGGACGAATAATAAATAATTACGTACAGGGCTTTGTAGTTAAGTGTAAAATAAAAAAGGGGGATAAACTTCCCCCTTTTGTTAGATAAGCTATTCTTCGGTTAATTAACTACTAACCTCCACCGCCACCGCCAAGAGCTTTAGTCCATTGTTGTGCTATTTGGCTTTGAGTTTTAAATGCGTTCATTCTATTTTCTTCATGCATCTTCCTTATTGCTCTGTTAGTATCAAGTACCATTTTTTGCATTTCTTGTTGATGCTTCTTTTCTGATAGCATATCAGAAAGAACCATATTTTCCAGTTCTCTTCTGTTTTCGTTGTGTATTTGTTGTGCTCTGTAAGTATTTATTATAGGTTCCCATGCCTGTTGTGCTTGCCATGGTGCCCAAGAGTTATCGTGTACTCCCGTTATTCCAGGAAAACCTGCCATTTTTTACACCTCCCTTTTTATTAACCTTCACTATAATATATGTTAAATAAAATCAAAAATGAAAATCAAAACAGGAATTATTTACAATTTTTTAACAATTTTTGTTTAATTAAAAATCAACTAATATTTGCCTAGTGAAAGGAGGAAAATAAAATAAATTGAAATATCTTAAGAATATGAACTTTGATATTATAATTACATCAAATACTTTTGGAAGCAACATTTCTCTTTATTTAATTAATAAAGAATTTGATGCAACAGTAGCACAGATAATACCAGAATTCACAATAATAAAAGATATGCCACTTCTAATTCCCTCTTCCACAATAAAAAACCTAAATATTCCATTTAAAGAAATAAAAGAAAGTAACTTAAACTTAATAGACCACATTTACTTATATCTTCTAAACCAAAAGAAAATTCTACAAAGTTCAAAAAAACTACTAATATCGACCTCACTTGATAAATTCAAAAAATTCTTACAAAATCAAATTAAAAACTCCAAAAAAATAAAATCTCTCCATTCAAACATAAAAGAAATTCATCTTAGTAACGATAAAATAACCTTGAGATTATCAAACAATAAAATAGTAAGTTGCACCTACCTAATAGTAGGAGATGATTTTTGGGGCAATATTTGGAGTTTATTAAATTTCAAACCAACACATAATGGAGCATGGATAATTAAAACTCCTTTAAACTCAGTTATAGAATCAGAAAACTTCATATCTTTTGGATTTTCTCCCAAATCAGTAGTAATCGGCACAAAAGAAGAAATAATATTTGCAAAACACTTAAGTAAAAACTACTTAATAGAAGATTTAATAAATAGCTTTATACTTAACAATAAAATAGTAAACAAATTAATTATAAAGGAATGGAATAGATTTGTTCTTCCGTTTACCTCTGAAAAATACCCTTTACCCGAAAATCTGAAAAATTATAAAATTTTATTT
>CALFWH010000130.1 GCA_937927985.1 uncultured bacterium
ATTTTTTTAAATCTTTTAAATCTGTATATTTATATTTTATTTTTGATATGAAGCTATTAGGAATTTTTTACCCCCCTTCAAATATGAAAATACTTGAATTAGAAAATACAGGGGACTTAACTGAAGTGCAAATAATCTTCAATACCATAATTAATATAATTCAGTTATCAAGTGATATTGAAATTTTTATCCAACCCGATTATTACAATGAATTAATTGATTTTATAAAAAATTTCAATAAAACATTCCACTCTATAAAAATAGATTACAATCAAATAAATTTAGCTAATGATGAAAACTTCGATTATTTAAAAGAAATGTGTTTGCAGAAAGCAGAATTCTATAAAAGAAATATCAAAATTATTGATATTTTATCAAGAAAATTAGGATTAGATAGTATAGATAGAATCGAAGTTTTTGATGTAACCCACTTTTATGGACAAGATGTATATGGGTCAATGGTAGTTTTTAAAGAAAATAAATTTGTTAAAAATCAATACAGAATATTTAAATTAACTAACGGTTTTAATGATTATGAAAATATACATGAAATAATATATAGAAGGTTCATTTTTGAAGATATACCTTTACCTGATTTGGTAATAATTGACGGTAGTAAAGGACAATTGAATAGTGCAATAAACGCTTTTAATAAAGCTATTGAAAATAAAAAAGACTCTGTTGATAAATATAAAAAGATAAAGTTTATGGCAATAGCTAAACCAAGTACTGACAAACAAAAAGAAAAATTATATCTATATGAAAATGAATCCATAATAGAAATAGATTTACAAGATAGTTTGTTAAATTTTATAAAAAAGTTGAGAGATGAAGCTCATAGATTTGCTAACTCAAGAAGAAAATATTTTTCAAAATTAATAAAAATTTAATCTTAAAATACCCTAAAGGTTTAATACCCAAAATTATAGAATAAATTAAATATGTACGATTACATAATAGATAAAATTAAAGATAAAGCAGAACAGATAGCTAAAGATTTAGAATTAACTTTACATGATATAAAAATTTTCAAGAATAAAAATCTAGTTTTAAGGTTTACAATATCAAGGGCAGGTGGAACCTCAATAAAAGATTGCGAAATTTATAGTAAAAGAATAGAAAGTTACTTAGATGAAAACGACATAATAGAAGAAAGATATTTTTTAGAAGTGCAATCTAAAGGAATAAAATAAGGGGGAATTGTAATGCAAACGAGAGCTTTACTTAGTGCTGTAAGGCAATTATCTTACGAAAAAGGTATCCCTTTAGAAAAACTTATCGATATACTATCTGAATCCATTTCAAAATCTTTCAAGAAAAAATATAAGCTTACTCCTAATGTAAAAATAGAAATTGTAAAAGATGATATAAAAATAATGATAGAAAAAGAAGTAGTTAAAAATGCAACAGATAATCCTTTACAAGTAAGTTTAAGAGAAGTACAAAGGAAATATGATAAAAATATAAAGGAAGGAGATAAAATTTTTATAGAAGCTAATGATAAAGATTTTTCTCGCTCTGAAGCTTTAATAGTAAAACAATTATTAACTCAAAAAATCAAAGAATTAGAGTATAAAGCAGCTTACGAAGAAATACATTCAAATTTAAAGAATGTCTATATGGGTACTATTAGAAAAAAGGATGAAAAGGGTAATATTTGGGTAGAATTTGAAAAATCTATAGGTTTTCTACCAGTTATTTATCAAGTTAAAAATGAACCTTATTTTGCGAATAAAAAAATCTACTTTTTATTAATAGGAATAAAGGAAGATGTAACTAAAACTAACGTAATAGCCATTCTAAATAGAAAAAGTCCTCTTTTAGTAAGAAAATTATTAGAGAAAGAGTATAACGAAATAAAAGAAGGTACAATAGAAATAGGAGATATAGTAAGGCAAGCAGGTTACAGAACTAAAGTAGCTGTCAGAAGTAAATTACCTTATCTAGATCCAGTCTCTACCATCTTAGGCCCCAAAAACTTTAGAATTCAAGCTATAGTTAATGAAATAAACGGTGAAAGGATAGATATCATTAACTTTTCTGAAGATCCTAAAATATATATACCACGAGTTTTAGGAAATGTCAAAATACTTTCAATGGATCTAGATTTTAACAATAAAATAGCTAAAATTATTGTACCTGATGAACAACTATCTATAGCAATTGGTAAAGAAGGTTATAATGCTAGATTATCAGCTACTTTAACTAAATGGAAAATAGATATTAAAAGTGAATCCTCAATAAAAAGAAAAACTGAAGATAAAGAAACAGTATTCGAAGCTGTCAATGTATCTGAAGATTACAATTTAGAAGAAATAGAAGTTAAAAATATTCCGTCAGGATTTAAAAAATAATAAAAAAAATAAGAAGAATTAAATAAATTAAACAAAGAAGAAGGTGGAATTATGTGGGAAACATTTACAGAAAGAGCTAAAAAAGTTATAATTTACGCTCAAGAGGAAGCTAAGAATCTAGGATCCTCTCATGTGGGTACTGAACATTTACTTTTAGGAATCATAGTTGAGGGGGAAAGTATAGCAGCAAAAATTCTTATTAAATACGAAGTAACTTACCAAAAATTGAAAAAAGAAATTGAAAATTTCTTAGGTAAATCTCAAACTTCTACCTCTAAAGGAGATTTAGAATTTTCCCCTCGTGCTAAGAAAGCTATCGAAAATGCTTTTGATGAAGCAAGATCAATGCAACATAATTATATAGGACCAGAACACATTTTACTAGGTATCCTCAACGAAACAGGTGGGGTAGGGTATAGAATACTACAAAAAATAAACATAAATATTAATAATCTAAGAGAAGAACTAACAAGAATAATGGGATTTAATTTTGTAAGAAAACCAAAGGAACATGAAATAAAAACCCCTACTTTAGACATGTACGGAAGGGATTTAGCTAAATTAGCAAGGGAAAATAAATTAGATCCTGTTATTGGTAGAACCAAAGAAATTCAAAGAGTTATACAAATTCTTTCTAGAAGAACAAAAAATAATCCAGTACTGATAGGTGAACCTGGGGTAGGTAAAACAGCTATAGTAGAAGGATTAGCTCAAAAAATAGTAAAAAATGAAGTACCTGATCTACTTAAAAATAAGAGAGTTATAGCAATGGATTTAGCAGGATTAGTTGCAGGTACAAAATACAGGGGTGAATTTGAAGAGAGAATGAAAAGAGTTATGGAAGAAATAAGGGAAGCTGCAGGTACTATAATATTATTCATAGATGAGCTTCATACTATAATAGGAGCGGGAGCAGCAGAAGGAGCAATAGATGCTTCCAACATACTTAAACCAGCCTTAGCAAGAGGAGAAATCCAAACAATAGGAGCTACTACCATCCAAGAATATAGAAAACACATAGAAAAAGATGCAGCTTTAGAAAGACGTTTTCAAGCGGTCATGGTAGAAGAACCATCTATAGAAGAAAGTATAACAATACTTAAGGGACTAAGAGATAGATATGAAGCCCACCATAAAGTTAAAATATCAGATGAAGCAATAATTGCAGCAGTTAAACTATCCCATAGATATATTTCTGATAGATATTTACCAGATAAAGCTATAGATCTTATAGATGAAGCAGCAGCTAAATTAAGACTTAAAATATATCAATATCCTCAAGAGTTAATAGACATAGAAAATAGATTAAAGGAGATACAGAGAGAAAAGGAATATTATTCACATTCTGAAGATTTCGAACAAGCGAGAAGATTAAAAAAAGAAGAAGAACAATTAAAATTAAAAAGAGAAGAATTAGAATTACAATGGAGAATGAAGATAGCAAATCCAGATAATGAAGAAAATGTAGTAAAAGAGGAAGATATAGCTGAAATAGTTTCTTCTTGGACTGGTATTCCAGTTACTAAGCTAACCCAAAGTGAAACCGAAAAATTAATAAACATGGAAAAATATCTAAAAGAACGCGTAGTAGGGCAAGATGAGGTTATAACTAAAATATCTAAATCTGTAAGAAGAGCAAGAGCTGGCTTAAAAGATCCCAAAAGACCTGTTGGTGTATTCATGTTTTTAGGACCAACAGGAGTAGGTAAAACTGAAACAGCTAAAGCTTTAGCAGAATTCTTATTTGGTACAGAGGACGCTCTTATTAGAATAGATATGTCTGAATACATGGAAAAATTCTCAGTTACAAGATTGATAGGTGCTCCTCCCGGTTATGTAGGCTATGAAGAAGGAGGACAATTAACAGAAAAAGTAAGAAGAAGACCATTTTCTG
>CALFWH010000131.1 GCA_937927985.1 uncultured bacterium
CATTATAAAGATATGCAAGATATGGAATTTACTATAGAAAATGGTAAGCTATATATGCTTCAAACGAGAAATGGCAAAAGGACTCCACAGGCAGCAGTAAAAATAGCTCTAGATTTATATAAAGAAGGAATAATCACAAGAGAAGAAGCAATTTTAAGAGTATCTACAGAAGAAGTAGAAAAATTATTACATCCCCAAATAGATCCCAGTTCAAAAGCTACTCCTATAACCAAGGGTTTAAATGCTTCTCCGGGTGCTGCAATCGGTAAAGTAATTTTTGATTCTAAATTAGCTGCTGAATTAGGTGATAAAGGAGAAAAAGTTATATTAGTTAGGCCAGAAACAAATCCAGATGATATAGCTGGAATGGCTAGATCCCAAGGTGTATTAACAGCTAGGGGAGGAATGACTAGTCATGCTGCAGTAGTTGCAAGAGGAATGGGAAAACCAGCAGTAGTAGGAGCAGAAGAAATAAATATAAATCTAAAGGAAAAATACTTATCAATAGGTTCTACAATAGTAAAAGAAATGGATACCATTACTATAGATGGTTCAACAGGATATGTTTATTTAGGAGAAGTAAAATTGTTACCACCATCTCTATCCAAGGAATTGTTTGAATTGTTAGAAATAGCAGATAGTATAGCTTCTATAGGAGTAAAAGCCAATGCAGATACACCAGAAGATGCTAAAAAATCTTATGAATACGGTGCAAAAGGTATAGGCTTATGTAGAACAGAACACATGTTTATGGCAGAAAATAGATTACCCATAATGCAAGAAATGATAATAGCTGATACCAAAGAAGAAAGACAAAAAGCTTTAGATCAACTATTACCAATGCAAAGAGAAGATTTTTATCATATCTTTAAAGAAATGAAAGGCTATCCAGTAGTAATAAGATTATTAGATCCTCCTTTACATGAGTTTTTACCTAAAGAGGAGATAATAAACAAAAAAATAGAAGAAGCAAAGCAAAAGGGAAATTTAAAAGAAGTAGAGAAATATCAAAAAATGCTACAAAGAGCAGAAACATTAAAAGAAGCCAATCCTATGTTAGGATTTAGAGGCTGTAGGTTAGGAATAGTTTATCCAGAGATAAACGAAATGCAAGTTAGAGCAATATTTGAAGCAGCCGTAAGATTACACAATGAAGGATATAAAGTAAATCCTCATGTTATGGTACCTTTAGTAGGTTTACCTGAAGAAATACAAGTTGTAAAAGATAAACTAGAAGAGGTAGCTAAGCAAGTACTTAAAGAAAATAACGTGGGAATACCATATAAATTTGGTACCATGATAGAATTACCAAGAGCCTGCATAGTAGCAGATAAAATAGCAGAACACGTTGAATTTTTCTCATTTGGTACAAATGATCTAACTCAAATGACATTTGGTTATAGTAGAGATGATGCTGAAGCTAAATTTATACCATTTTATTTAGAAAATAGAATCTTAAAAACAAATCCATTTCAAACATTGGATACAGAAGGAGTAGGAGAATTAATGAAAATAGCAATTGAAAAAGGAAGATCAGTTAATAAAGATCTGGAAATAGGTATTTGCGGAGAGCATGGTGGAGATCCTGCATCCATTCATTTCGCTTACCAAATAGGAGTTGATTATGTAAGCTGTTCTCCATTTAGAGTACCAGTAGCAAGATTAGCAGCAGCACAAGCCACAATAAAACATATTAAAAAAGATATAAAATTGGTAGAAACTAAATAGCTCTAAATGAATTAGATAAAAATTAAAATAATTTTTGTTGTAGTAAATTTTTAATAAAAGTTTTGCGATGTAGTTCACAAGGGCCATATTTATGTAAAGACTGTAAATGTAATTTATCATAATATCCATTATTTATATCAAAGTGATACAATGAAAACTTACGATGTAGTTTTTGCATCAATTTGTCACGAGTAACTTTAGCAATAATTGAAGCTATCTGTACTACTTTTATTTTCTGATCTGCTTTTACTTGAGTTATAATATTATAATTTTCTAAATTAGGAGACCTATTTCCATCTATGTAGATAATTGCAGGTTTTTGTTTTATTATTTTTTCTACGTTTTTTATTACAACTTTAAAACCAAGTAAGTTAGCTTGTAAAATATTGATTTTATCAATTGTTTTATTATCTATAAAAAAGATAGATATAGCAGTTTTCGTTTTATTTTTTTGGATAAATTGTATTATTTGATAGAAAATTTGTAATCTTTTAGTTGGGGAGAGTTTTTTGCTGTCGTTCGTATAAAAATCAGGGATAGTTTGAGTACAGAAAGCTGCTATACATAATGGACCTGCTAAGGATCCTCTACCTGCTTCATCTATTCCACAAATCCATTTCATAAAACTACACTCTTTTTATAAACCAATAGTAATTAATTACTAAAGCTACAGTCATAAGTAAATTAGTAAGATTAATAGCTATCCATATTTGATCAAAGTTAGTAGAAAGGTAACATAGAGGTATTCTTAATAAGGAGAAGAATACAAGATAAATTGTTAAGGGTATGGTTTTACCAAAGGCTATAAAAAAACCACTGAATATTGAGTTATATACCATAGCTAATCCCATTAAGCCAGTATAGTATAAATATCCAGATCCTATATTTACTATTATTTGATCTTTAATAAACAAAGAAAGCAAAGATTTATTAAAGATTACAAAGATGATAAATATTGGTAAAAAAAGTAAGGTACCAAGAATAATTGCTGATAAAACTATTTGATTAACTTTTTTAATTTTATGAATTTTATTTTCTTGGAATGTTTCATAGCCTATTGTTTTGCCTATTAAGGTTGAAGTAGCCACGGTTAACCCAGCATCTAACATCCAGATTAAAACTTCAAATCTTTGAGATAAGGTTAAAGCAGCAACTGCTTTTTCAGCTACACCATATTGCTGGCCTATATAACTAATAGAAGAAATAATAAAATAATATACGCTTCCAAAAATCAACATACCTATTTTTACAGGAAATCCTATGTATAAGGTTTCCCAAAACTTTTTTAAATCAGTATAAATAGTAAAATTTAATTTTTCTGAAATTTTAAGATCTAGAGTTATTCCTTCTTTAAATAAAAAGAAACAACCTAATATAATCCTTACTAATTCCCCATTTAACCAAGCTAAATTAATCAATAAACTTAAACTAATTTGATAATATTTAACACCTACAAAAACAGTAATGACCTCTATAAAAACAGCAATTATAGTAATTAGCATAATTTCTTTTGTTTTCAGTATTCCTTGCAGAATTGAAAAAATAATAGAAGCTAAAATGCTAAAAATTATTATATATGAATAATAAATAACAACTTCTTTAGATAGTTTTATAATATCTTGATCGAGTTTAAGTAAAGTAAAAACTAAATCTAACAAAAAAAAATTAAAAAATATGATAATAAAAATATACCATAGAAAACTGAATTTAAGGGAAACTAAGAATAGGTGTTTTATATTGTTTATGTTTTTGTCACCTAGATATCTAGAAGTAAGGCTAGTTATTCCGCTAGAGAAAGCAGTAGAAAATCCCCATAAAACCCATACAATATATATGCTTGTACCTAAGGCAGCAACTTCTTTTCCACTAGGTAGAAAAAAAGAAATAACAAAAACCATTAAAGTAAAAGAAGTAGCGTCAAAAAAAGTAGAAATCATATAAGGAAAGGCAACTTTAAATATACTCCTAAAATTTTTAATTAAGTCAATCATAACTGCAAATATAATAGATATTCTTTGAATTTTAAAAGTTTCTTCTTAAATTACTAAAGAATTTTTATGTCTTTTACTTATTAATGTGTTTTTTTAATTTTTGCAGGTAATTATGAGATAGTTCAGTAAGTATAATATTGTACTTACGGTATATTTCTAAAAATAAATTTAGTGCGTTGCTTAAAGAAAGCTTATTACCTACGGAGATATATAGATTTTCTGAATTCATAATTTTTTTTCTACCTAAATGAAAAGTGGGTATCTTAACAGCTATGGGGTTAAAGTTGTCATCTACAATGTAAGAGAATTGTTCAGGGTAATTTAGTTCTTTTCCGTATAAATTTTTTTTAGCTATTCCTACACAAAAGAGGTTATTAACAACTGCAAAGTGGGTAGCTATTCCAGCTCTGCGAGGATGACTTAATCCATGCCCATCTACAAAAAAAAGAGTATTAAAAGGTAAATTAATCTTATGATACAGTTTATTCATCAATGGTAATTCTCTAAAAGCCAAAAATGTGGGAATATAAGGAAATTTTATTATATCTATTTCGTAGAAATAGGTTATTTTTTGAGTTTTAGTATTAAAAATAGAAAAACAAACTATTCCTTGATCCTTAATAAATGAAAGATCTATTCCTACTAAAAAAGTAAAATATGATAGTAAAAAAGACCGATTAGGAATATATACTTTATTTGATATCTCGTTTTGTATAAGCTGTAGTTTTTTAATATCAATCTTTTCAATTTTCATTCTAGAAAATGGTATTAATAGAAATATTTTAAGAAATTCTTAATTGTAAAAATTTTGTTAAAAAAAATCAAAATTATTTTCAAAAAATAAAAATTTAAGTTATATAAAAATTAGAAATAAAAACTAGGAGGTGAAAAACAATGTCATTTGAATACTCTATCCAACCTAATTATCGAAATGCATGGTATAACTATGGACCATCGATAGGAGGGGGTGGCTTTTATGGTTACCAAGGATTCAACACAGGTAGCTATTTATTAAATTCATTTGGAGGATTAGGTGGATTTGGAATAGGAGGATTTGGTGGAATATATAATTCAGCAATTGGATTTGGATACAATTCATCAACACCTATATACAGAAACATTCTAGAACAAAGCGATATACTACAAACTGGCAAAATGTGGGATTATAAATTTGATTCAGTTTTAGGAAGAAGAGATCCAGTTATAATAGATGTAGATGGAGATGGCAAAGCAACAGTTACTAATTCGTGGAGAGATGGTATAAGATTTGATATAAATGGAGATGGAATACCTGATAGAACCCAATGGGTTAAAGCACAAGGAGATAAAACTGACGCCTTTGTAACCTATTTAACCACT
>CALFWH010000132.1 GCA_937927985.1 uncultured bacterium
GGGAGAACTTCGAAAAAGAGCGTCGAAGGGGCGGATCCAGGGTCATTTGAGGTGCTGAATAAGCACTACGCACGTGATAAGAATCGAGCGTACTTTAAAGGCGAGGGCGTTAAAGACTCTCATGGTCCGAGTTTTGCACTCCTTGAAGGACCGTACCAAAGAGACAAGGTTAACGTTTACTACCAACGAACACCGATCAGCAATAACCCAGCTGATTTCAAAATCCTTTTCAAAATTACTCAAATCTTGATTATTTAAAAGACTATTTTTTATTTCATCAATATTTTGATTCATTATATTTTCTTGAAAAATTTTTTCATATATATAATAAGTTGAGAAAGGAATCAATGGATGTAGATACATCAAAATAATTTTTAACACTTTATCAAGTAGGTATTCAAAATCCCTATAATTCATGAATTTAGTAAACTCTATATACCAGTCACAAAAAACATTCCACACAAAATGATAAAGACTCATAGTATAATCAAAAAATCTGTATTCTTTTACATAATTTTCTAATTGATTAACTAAAATAGATAATTGATAAATAAGCCAATTATTTATCAGGTTAGCAACATTGTAATCTAATTGATTTTGATTATTTTGAATATTTTGATTTTTTTTAATTTGGAAATATCTTATAGCGTTCCAAAGCTTATTTATGAAATTTCTTGCCATTTCTATTTTTTCGAAGTTAAATTTTACATCTTGAGATTCTGCAATCTGAATAATAAGCCCCATTCTTACAGAATCTGCACCATACTTTTCTATTAATTCCAAAGGATCAATACCTGTACCTAAAGACTTACTCATTCTTTTACCAGATGGAGCTAAGATTACAGGATGTATTATAACATCCTTAAAAGGTATTTCATTTAAGAAAAATAAAGACATTACTATCATTCTTGAAACCCATAAGAATAATATTTCTCTTGCAGTAGTTAAAATATCTGTAGGATAGTACTTTTTGTATTTTTCAAATATTTGATTTGGCCAATACATAACAGCGAATGGCCATAAAGCAGAACTAAACCATGTATCTAAAACGTCCTCTTCTTGATATATATTTAAAGATCCACAGTTAGGACAAGTTTTTACATCTTCTTCTGAAGCATCAATCCAACCACAATCTTTACAGTTATAAATGGGTATTTTATGTCCCCAGACTATCTGTCTTGATATACACCAATCCTCTATGTTATCATACCAATCTATTATAACTTTTTTAAATATTGGCGGATAAAACTTTATTTTTTCTTTTTCTACTATCTCCCTTGGTTTTTTTACTAATTCTTTCATAGAAATAAACCATTGGTCAGAGTAGTAAGGTTCTATTACAGTATCACATCTATAACAGTGTCCTATGTTAGTTTGATGGTCTTCTATTTTTTGGATTAATCCTTCATTTTGTAAATCATTGACTATTTTTTCTCTAACTTGAAATCTATCCAGTAGATGATATTGTTTTATATAAGGATTATCAAGCAATTGAGTTTCTATTCCAGATATATCAATTTGAGCTTTGTGGTTTAAAACATTAATAATGTTGATATTTTCGTTTTTTTGATATATTTTAAAGTCGTTAAAGTCGTGAGCTGGAGTAACTTTTAGTACTCCTGTTCCAAATTCTGGATCAACTTCTTTAGAAGATATTATAGGTACTATTCTATTGATTAGAGGGACAATAACTCTTTGACCTATGTATTTAGAATATCTACTATCTTGAGGATTAATAGCTACTGCAGTATCAGCAAGTATAGTTTCAGGCCTTGTAGTAGCTATAACTAAAAAATCTTGAGAATTTTCTAATTTATACTTTATATAGTATAACTTTGTTTTAGTGGATTTATAAACAACTTCCAAATCAGAAAGACTAGTAAGACATCTAGGACACCAATTAACAACCCTTTTACCTTTATAAACATAACCTTTTTTATATAACTCAACAAAGGCTTTTTTAACAGCAATTGTATAAACTTCATCCATTGTAAATCTTGAATTCTTTATATTAGCATATAATCCTAACCTTTTAAATTGTTCAAGTATTATATTTCCATATTTTTCTTTCCATTTCCAAATTTCATTCAAAAATTCTTCTTTAGATAATTTAAATCTATTTATACCTTGTTTTAGTAGGTATTTTTCAACTACGTTTTGAGTAGCTATTCCTGCGTGATCAGTACCAATAAACCAAACAGCTTCATAACCTTTCAATAAATGAAATCTTAGAAGAAAGTCTTGAATGGTAGAATTAAGAGCATGCCCCATATGTAAAGAGCCCGTAACATTAGGAGGAGGAATAACTACAGAAAAATTTTTATCCGAAAATTTCAGATCAAAAAATTCTTTTACAAAATCATCTGAATAAAATTTTTCTATTACTTCATTTTCCACTTCTTTAAAATCATAATTCTTCTGGATCAAACTCTGCATCCTTTCCTCCCAAAAAAATCAAAAATTATCTCTATTTTATATTTATTTTACATTAACCTAATAAAAGCCTTCAATTTAAAAATAAACAACAATTTTACATTTTTTTACAAAATTAAGAATTTTTCAACCATAAAAACTATTAAATTTTTACAATAAAATTAAGAACTTACATGAAGAGGGGGGAAATCAATGGAAGTCAAAAATAATCTTAATATCAATAATAAAATAATTAACAACAATCAAAATTCACAAGACAATAATTTAAATATAAATGTAAATGATAAAAAGTATACTTTTAATCCCTTAAACAGCAAAATAGCAGATAGTATAGGATATTTACAAGATGCAGGTAGTTCATTATTGGATTCTATTCAAGATTTGGCACAAGAAAAGCCAGATTTTATGTTTAAAACCATAGCAGAAAATCTAAAAGATAAAGTAATATCAGGTGTATATAAAGAATTTTCGCAAGTAGTGGATAAATTAATGTTAGGAGCACTTAGGGGAGTAACATTAGCCCTTAGCGGATGGCAATTTATTAAAAAACTAAAAGAAAAAGAAAAGATTCAAAAAGCTATAGAAGAAAAAACACTTCAAATACAGAAAGAAATTGAATCACTTACTTTTGAACAAAGACAACAGCTGCTAAAAGAAATAGAAAAACTAAGTAGTGAATTAGATGAAAAAAAATTAGAATTAGGACTAAATGGGGGTAAAATAATAACCGATTTGTTAGGAGTAGTGGGGGCAGTAGCTTCAACTTTTACTTTGCTATGTTTATCAAAAGCAGCACCCTACCTAATAGGAATGGCTCTTGTAGGTGATATATTTAGTTTATCATATTTACATATAAATCAGCAAAAAATGGTATATCTCAACTAAATCAAAAAATAACTCAACGAAGAGAAATAGAAATAAAAAACTTGCAAACTAATAACTCCATTCAAAAATAGTAATTTTTTAGGAATTTAGATAAAATCAAATAAAGTTCCTTAATTTTAGGAATGTAAGCGTATTCATTTTGTTGGTGGGCTAAAGAAGGTTCACCAGGACCTAAGTTAATAGCAGGTTTATTTATCAAACTAAAGCGGGCTACATCCGTCCATGCCTGCTTGGCTAATATATCCCTTCCACTATTACCTGTATACCATTCAATAAAACTAACTAATTCATCATTTAGCAAAACTTTACCTTCGGGTGCAAAATCAACAATTTCTACCTTCTTAATAAAACCAAAATTATTAAAAAAACTACTGAATTTTTCATCAATTTGCTCAAAAGTATAATTAGAAGTATATCTAACATTTAAATT
>CALFWH010000133.1 GCA_937927985.1 uncultured bacterium
TTTTGATAAAGTTTAATAGCTTGCTTTTTGTCTATATTTTTGTAAATATCACCTGCTAATTCGAAGTAAATAGGGGATTCATTTTGTTTTATAGCAATATCTATATATTTCTTAGCTTCATAAAAATTTTTTTCTTGGTAATTGATTTGTGCTAGATTATAAGCAACTTCATGCTTTGTTGATACTTTAATCAATGCTACATAAAATAATTCTTTTGCTTTTTGGTAATTTAGCTCTTTGTAGTAAATCTCAGCAAGTTTTTGATAGTAATAAGCATCTACATTTGGATACTGATTTATTATTAATTCTAATATTTCTTTTTGATTTTCTGGAATATACTTATACTGAGTTAGTAATGAATCTAAGGAATTATAGCTAGTTAATATGTTTTTTGCAATTTTTTGACTCTCTTGATTTAAACCAATGATATCATATATTTCTGTTAAATTGATGTATATTTTTTCTTTCCTATTTAATGATAAATTTTGGGAATCATAGAGTAATTCTCTAATATCTTTTAGTATTTCATTTGTATTTGTTTGAAAATAAATTGATATATCCTTTAAGTATTCTAATTTTAAGTTTATTTTTTTTTCTATATCTTCTTCGTAGATAGCTGAGTTAGATAAATTTTTTAGGTAGTCTTGAATGGAGCCTTCAAGTAAATTTATTTGTGATATTTTATAATATATTCTTGATATTATTGATTTAGATATTTTTGAGTTAATATTTATGTATCTAAGAATTTCATTATATGTTTTTTTTGAGTAATCTAAATCGCCTAGTACAAATAGTGAATCTGCTATTTTTTCATTTATAAATGGGTTTTTGTAGTTTGAAGATAGCTTATATCTTATGAATTTTATTAGATTTTCTGTTAGTGAGTTTTGAATGGAATATTCGGTTAATTTTTCTAAAGTTGAATAAAATTCAATTGTATTGTTGTTAGTGTAGTAGTTTTCTAACTTAGCTATTAAATAATTATAGTATTTGTTAGGTGATTGTGATAGACCAAGTAACGAGGTTAATAATATAATTGCAAATGAAATCCATAAATATTTTTTTATTTTTGCTATTTTTTTAATTTTTTTGTTTTTCATATTTGGTTCCCTTATAATGGTTCTGGATATACTATTATTTTTTCTCCGGTAATTATTTTTCTATCTCTTATTTTTATTTTTTTTATTATATCTGAAGATAGATATATTGTATCACTGGGAATTTTGGGATCCTTTTTTAGTTCTAATTTTCCTTCACCTTCTAACCCTTCAATAACTAATCTATATTTAGTTTGTAAAACTGACTTCCAGTAATCGTCTAGTTCTTCTGGTATAGTTATAGTTCCTGGTCCCATTCCTAGAGGTCCTACTCCCAAAATTGGTTTACTCTGCCTTAATTCTAATTCCCTTACTAATGAATGTTTTAAATCATTTTCTTTCAATTTTTCTTCTAATTCTTTATTATCTATTCCTAAAACGTTTACAATTGTTTTATGGTTGTTTTTTATCTTGCTTAATAATATATCATTATAGAAAGGATAGGATAGTATTAGTTTATTATTGTTTAATATGTCTTGTCTTAGAAATAGATTACCAGATTTTATTAGTAGGTAGTATTGTTGGTCTGATAATTCTATTTCTACTATTCCCGTAGTATTTTTTTTGATTAGTTTTAATAGTAAAGATTCCCAATCCTTATAATTTGTAAGGTTGTAATTCATTATTTGGTTTTCGAAAAGATAGAATCCTCTAAGGATACTGCTAAATCCCATTGGCATATTGTATACTATTGCTTTTAGTTCTTCCTCTATTCTGAATTTGAATATTAAGGGAGATATTTCTACTGGTTCATCTGTTACATCTACATAACTTACTATCATTCCTTCATCTATCAAAATTACAAAACTTCTTCTAGAATCTTTTACCTCTATATAACCGCTATGTTTGTATTTTGACAAGTTTTCAAGTAACAAAAAAAACTCTATTAGATTATATGAAGTATTGTTCACATCCCTTGTTAAGGGAAAGACTTTTAAAGGTAAAGTTTTTATCATTGTTAGAGGATTAACTTTTTTATCTTGGTAATTTTTCTACGTTTGAAAGTATATTTTTAGCCAGATCTAAAATTTCTTCGTAAAGTACAGATTTTTTTGAATAGTATAAGTATAATTTATTTGATAATTCTGATATCTGGTTAAGTATTGAAAAGAATTTTTGTTCTTCCATATCTGTCCACATGGTAAGTTGTGTTTTTGGAGGCTCAAATAGAAGGTTATACATTTCTGATAAACTATTCTTTACTTCATCTATTAATTTTTCATCTTTTGTTTTTAAATATTCACTTATTTTTTGTAAATTAAAATTAATTAATTCTTTAATTTTTGAAAAATTATTGTCCATTTGATTTTGTGATTTTATTTCGTAATCTAGTGCTAGTAAGTAACTAAGAATGAGATTGTTTAGATTAGATATTTGGGTAGTTATATAAGAAAAATTTTTAGCTTTTATATTTTCTTGTAAAGATAATATTAACTTTTCTACTTCTTTTGATAATTTTTCTGAATTTTGTTCCAAGTTCTACTACCTCCTCTTTTTTCATTTTCTATTTCTTTTATATTTTTCCCTTTTGAAGGATTAATAATTTAATTGAAAAAGATTAAAGATAGAAGATAAACTAGTTGTAAAATTGATAACTTAATATAGGGGG
>CALFWH010000134.1 GCA_937927985.1 uncultured bacterium
AAGCTTATTTCTTCGTATTTAAATATTTCGGTATAGTCATCAAAGGAAAGTTCTGATTGCTGTATAGGAAAATCATTTAGGCTCTCTGATAAATCCTTTAAGAATTTTTTCATTATTTTTTTATTTAAATTTCCTATGATGTAGATTGTTTGAACAGAAGAGCAAGCTCTTTGCTCCCATAAACATATATCCCAAGCTAAGCTGTTATAAAATTCTGGATTATCTATGTTTTCTAGTACTGTTTGATTATCTAGAACAGATATACTATACTTAGGCCCAAAATCCACTAATTTTTTAGTAGGATTAATACTATTACGAAAATATTTAACAGTATCGTAAGATCCCCAAACAACTATCCCATCAGCGTACTTATTTAGATAATCCAATAATTCTTCAGACCTATAAGAAAATATAGCCACATTGTTAGATATAATACCTTCTAGCTTCAATTCTTTTTCAGCCTGCTTTATCAATTCCATCCATAGAATTGCAAAAAAATTACCCACTTTAGAAGAAGTTTTAACAATATTTAAATTCTTTGTTATAACTCCATTTAAAAGAGAATCTATAGCAGATACAAAAACATTACCTGCAGTAATATGAACTAATATCCCTAAAGGGAAAACCCTTAATTTTATGTTATCACCCTTCCAACTGTCTAACAACTCTATATCACCTATTTCCAAATTTATTCTTTTTACCATGTTTTCATAGGTAAACAATTTAATTAATTCATTTATGGCTAACTCTATCATTTTGCTACTAAATCCCAAATCAGGTAAATTTTTAAAAACTAATTCATAAAGAGAGTAATCGTTCCAGTAACTACAAACCTTGTCTATAACCATAAGTAAATCTTCTATTTTTACATCCACTAAGTTATTTCTTTTAGTATAAGCTAAAGAGAATATATATTTTAAGTCTCCTTCAAGAATATCACTTATAGTTTCTCCAAAAATATAGTTAGCTTTGTTAAGATTAATCTTTTGGTCCGTAAATATATCTCTCATAGATATCTATAAAATTAGAAAATTTTGCGAACATTTTATCATGAATATTTAATCCTTTTATTTCCCTTAAAGTCAAATATTGATCAAATTTTATATTCTTTAGTTTAAAATATTTTACAAATTTAATAAAAACCTCTTTTAAGTTATTAATATCACATTTTGTAGGATCAAATTTTTCAAGATAATTTATAAGTATTTTAATTCTAATCCAATTATAAGCTACATAACTTAAACCCAAAATAACAAGAAGGATGACTAATTTATAAAAAATTGCAAAAATAAATTTTAAGCTTTCAAGAAATTCGGTTTCTTGTAAAATACCAAATGATAAGTTATATGTAGAAGATCTTTTTTGTAGATATTGAAGAGTTTTTTCATCTACATTAGAAGGAGAAGGATCTATAGGTATCCAGCCAAATGGAGATAAAACTTCCACCCAGGAATGAGCATCATCAGAATAAACTTCGATAAAACCAGTAAATGGATCTTTTTTTTGGGGTAGATATCCCAAAACAATTCTTGAAGGAATTCCTACTGATCTAAGCATAACACATAAAGTACTTGCAAATTGTTCACAATATCCTTTCCTCTGGATAAATAGAAAATCATAAACAGGTTCACTTTTTGGTAAATCTATAAACAAATCATAAGTATAGTTTTCTTCAAGGAATTTTTTCAAATTCTCAACCTTCTGCCAAAAAATATCGGTATCCTTGGTTAAATTATAAGCTAATTTTTTTATTCTAGAATCTAATTCAGGTAATTGCAAATAATTCAAATATTTACTGTCTCTATTTATTATCATCTTTTGTAAAAAATTATTATATTCATCAAAACTGTATGATTTCAATAATTCCATATTAAAAAAAGGTATTGTAGTATTTACAGTGTAAGTTATTCCCTTAACTAAGGGATATTCAGAATAAAAATTTTGATTTCTTATGTAAATCAAACCAGCAGGGAAAAAAACTTCATTAGGTACAGGAATGTGATAAAGTATATCAGGTAAATCCTGAAAAATTAAAAAGTAAGTATTAATTGTACTTGATTTATAGTATTGTAATTCACTAGGTAAAGAAAAATAACTGTATTCACTTGTCAAAACTTCATCTTTTTCATCTTTATTATACCATTTTTTACCGTCATAATGTATAAGGTGAATTCCTTTTATATATGTTAAATAAGGAGCCTTTATTTTCATTATAAGTATATGAGGCAATAGTCCTCTATTTTCCAAATCCATTTGTCCCTTAAAACCTTTATAAGTATAACTTTGATTAAATATTCTATCAAGCTGAGCATTGTTATTAAGTCTATTAGAATAGTTTTTATCCAAATCAGAAGCTATATTTTTAGGTGCGAAAACTAATCTAAAAAAATAACTAGGATTATCGGGTTTAGGTAAAAACCAAAATAAAAAGAATCCTACCAATAATATTACTAAACCTAAACTTAAAGAAACCTTTATAAATTCACTAGATAATAGCTTTTTTTGGGAAAATAAATAACTTTCGAACTCAATTAATAACAATCCACTCAAAAATAAAAATGTAAACAAAAGAATATACAATATCAACCAAGCAGAAGTTGATATTGTAGTTAAAACAATAACAACAACTAAAGAAGAAGTTAAAGAATATAGTACATCTTTTCTTTTAGGTAAATCAAAACTATGGATTAAAAGTAATAAAATTAACAATTCTAATAGTGGTATTCTAGGATCATAAATACTTTCAGATAAACTTCTAAAAAAATTTATACCTGCTAGAATCATCAACAATGCTAATATAACCTTAACAAAATATTGCTTATTATTTCTATTATACCAACTCCATATATAGCCAAATGTTAATATCAAGCTATAAAAAAAAGCCTTATATATAAACTCAATTTCAAAAAGAGAAAAGTAAACAAAAAATCCATAACCCAAAATAGCAATTACACAAATAATATAAGAAAAAATCCTAAATAATAAATTATCTTCAGGATTAAAATGACCAAATTGTCTAATCAAAAAATTTTCTTTTTGTTCAATCATTGTTTTTCTAGAATTTTTTTATAATAGGAATATACAGGATCTTGTAAATTATATTGAGATAATTTCAAGAAATACTCCTTTGCCTTTTTAATGTCTGACAACAAAAAACTTATAAAAAAAGCCCTAAAAATTATATGAACATTATAAAATCCTTCATTAATAATCTTCTCATATAAAAATAAAGCATTATGATAATCTGTTTTATTTTTAGCTAATCTTTCAATAAACATTGCTTTTAAAAATAAAGGATATAAATCATATCTTTCACATACATTTGCTAAGTTATTAAAGTAATTTTCCAGATTAGAAGGATAAGTATTAGTTAGTAAATACAAAGTTAATATTAACTCAAAGTATTTCTTTTTGATTTCTATTCTTTTTTCTTCTTTAAATGTACTATAATTTTCATTTAAAAGATTAATAGCCTCTCTGTATTTTCCTTTTATGAAATTTAATAATGAATTAGCTAAAATGTAAAGACTTTTATCATTAGTTTTAGAAACCATAATCAGATTATTTAAGTATTCTAAAGCGTTAGTTTGATATCCGTTTAACCAGTAAAAAAAAGATACTGAATAATAAAGATAAGGTAAGTATTTGTAATCTTTCATTTCAAAAGTTAATTCTTTGAATTTATTAACCAATTCTATACCATTAAACATTTGGTACATTGAATAAATCAATATATCGAATGCTTTTAGTGGTATGGTTGTATTAATTTTCATGGCTTTTGAATAAGATATTATTATGTATTCATAAGCTTCTTGATATTTTTTTAATGATAAATAAACTTGAGCTAATAATAGGTAGGCTTCTAATTCATCTGGATTATAATCTATGAGATTATTTAGTATTTGAATTAATTCATTTGTTTTATTGGTTTCTAAGTAGAGATTAGAAAGTTTTTTATAGTATTGATAATTAGAAGGGTCAAAAGAAAGGGCTGTTTTTATGCTTTCTATAGCCTGATCATACTGCCCAATTTTTTCATATATTTCAGAAAGTTTCTCATAAAGCAAAGTATTACTGGGATTTAAACTTATCAGTTCATAAATCATATTCAAAGCTTGATCATATTTACCTACCTTATAAAGTAAGTTAGCTAGTTTATATTTATAGCCTAAATTAATTCCAGTTAATTCCATCAATTTATTAATAATATTTATTGCTTCCCAATATTGATATTCTTCAGTATATAAATCAATTAAATCTTCCATTAATTCTATTTTAGCTTCTTTGGTTAATTCACTATTTAATCTTAAGATGTTTTCTATAGCTAATATAGTTGAGGGGGTATTATTTATAGATTTAGAAGCTAAATACAAGTCTTGATAAACACTTAAATCATCGGGATTTATGGAGATTAATTTATAACATATTTCTATTGCTTCCTTATATCTAGAAGTGGACAAATAAAAAGATAAAGCTTCCTTAAGTACAGATTCATCTTCTGTTAACTCCAAAATACTGGAATATATTTTTGCTAATTCCAAACTTTTTCCAGCCATTTTATAAGACTTTATCAAAGGAGAAATAACCGATTTATCGTCATAAGTTTTAAGATATCTTTCTAAATTTTCTATAGCTAATTCATAGTTTCCCATTTTATAATAAGCTAAACCCAAGTATTTATATGATTTAGCTAAAATATGTTCATCGGTTTCAATAGCAATAATAGACGATAAATTTTCAATAGTAACTTGAGGTTGATAATTCAGAGAAGCTCTAGAAGCCAAAAGCAAATAATATCTATTACCAGTCAATTCGTAAGCCTTAAAGTAATCAGAATAGCTATTTGGATAATCACCAATTGAATATAATATATCTGCCCTTAAAACTAATCCTTTCTCATTATCTCCGTATTCTTTGTATAAATCTATGTATAAATCTATATAATAAAGGGCTTTTTGAAATTCTTTTATTTTGTAATAAGATTTAGCAAGTACATATAAAATAGTTTTGGTTTTGTAATAAGGTAAAATCATTTCAAGCAAATTTATTACCTCATAATAATTTTTATTTTCGTATTCTTTTTGGGCTTTAGAAAGTATTATCTCTACTTCACGATCAGTTAAAGTAGATTCAGTAGTTTTAGTAGTTTTTTGTAAATTATCTTTTTGAATATTATCAATGATTTCTATATTTTCTAACAAACCAATTTGTTCATTATATACTTCATAGCTTTGAAAATTTTTGTATTCTTTATATTCTTGATATTCTTTAGTTTTAGGATAAAAAATATCTTGGATGTTTTTTTTATAAGAAGAAATTTCAGAAATTATATCATCTATAGTTTTTTGTGCTACTTGATTTATAGATTCTTTTATTAAATTTTGTTTTATTTCATTTTCTGAGGGTTTATCAACTTTCTGAGAAAATAGATATTCTTCTAAATCTTTTCTTATTTCAGAAACATTATTGTATCGTTGTTTTTTATTTTTATGAAGGCACTTAAGGATAATTTTTTCCAATTCATTAGGTATAGAAGGATTATATTTGGAAGGTAAAACAGGTGGTTCATTTAATATCTTGTAGATCATTGTTGCAGGATTTAAATCTATTATTGGTAAGTTAGATGTTAACAGTTCAAAAAGTATTACTCCCAAAGCGTAGACATCTGTTCGATGATCTACATCTTGTCCCATTGCTTGCTCAGGAGATAAATATCCTAAAGTTCCCATTAAAATCCCTGGATTAGTTATACTATGTCTACCCACTTCAAAAGCTAAACCAAAATCTGTTATTTTAACAATATTATCCTTTGTTAACATTATATTTTCTGGTTTAAGATCCCTGTGAACAATATTTTTATGGTGAGCATACTCTATACCATCAAGAATTTGTAAAAATAATTCTAAAGATAACTGGATATTTTTATTCAAACCTTTTTCTATGAAATTTCTAAGAGAATATCCGTCTATATACTCCATGATTAAATAATATTGATTGTTAGTGAAAACAAGATCAAATATTTTTACTATATTGATATGATCAAGGGAAGCTGTTATTCTTGCTTCTCTTAAGAATCTTTGTAGAAATTCTTTTTTTTGGATTAGATCTTCAAAGAGTATTTTAATAGCTACTTTTCTGTCTAAGATAGTATCATGAGCTAGGAATACTTGGCCCATTCCCCC
>CALFWH010000135.1 GCA_937927985.1 uncultured bacterium
AGAATGAATTTAGGAGATTAAAAGAGCAATATCCAGAAGAATATCAAAAAGCTATTGAACTTCCAGAGAAGGTAAATATTGCTCGTTTTAGTAAAAATAAGGGAATAATTGTTTTTTGTCGTACGGATAACTATTTTCGCTTAAAACTAGTTGATTTTAATGAAAAAATTATAAATTCTGATGATTGGAAGATACTAAACCTTTTAAAATGTACTCCTGAAGAAAAGGGAGAAAAGTTTAATGAAAATTATTTTGAGATTGTGGAAAAAGTAAAAAGAGATTTTGAAAATGAGGCAAATAAAAGAGAAAGTGAGAAAAAATATATTATACATTCAGTAAAAAAGGAATTTGAATCACTAATACAATCGTTAAAATGCCGAGAAAGTGAAAAGATAAAAACCAAACTAGATCAGTTATTGAATTTTGTTAATTCAAAACAATTAAATTTTGAACAAAGTAAGTTAATTAGAAATATAGCAAGAGACTATAAGAAAAAATGTGGATCAAAAACAATAGAGAAAATTGAAGAATTGGAAAAGAAAATTTACTCAGAATTAGAAAATGCTCCCCTTGTAATTAAACCAGAAATTGAGAAAAAATACGCTCAAATTGTCATTGTTGAAGAATTAAGATAAGGATTATTGAAAAGGAATGAAAAAGGGAAAAGAAGAAAAAAGGGGAATAATGATATAAATTTAAGATTAAGATAGGAGAAATGGAAAGTAAAGAAAGTAGTGGAGGAGGTGAATGAAGTGGAAGAGATGAAGGAAGTACTAAAAGAGATGAAAGAACTGCTCGAAAAAATGAATAAAACGCTTGAAAAGATGGATAAAGTGGTGGAGAGGATAGAGAAAGCAGCAGATATAATAGAGGATTCAGCATTTACAATAGACCATGCAGCAGATATAATCGAGGATTCAGGACAGTAAGTGGAGGATAGTAATTAACAGAAGTTTCATTTAAAAGAGACGCAGACTTTATGAGACTATAACAAGCAGTAGAAAGCTAAGGATTGTAATTTGGAGATTTAGATTGTAGTTAAATAGTAAAAAAGAATAATAGTTATGGGGGCTTTGCAGCCCCTTTTTTGTTTTTGTTAGTTTTTTGAGGTAAATGTTGTTGGAGGATCAACAGAATAAATTTTTATCCAGAAGATATGATAGTTTGTTTTTACAGGAAGGGAATAAAAGGACAAGTGGATAGTAAAAGGATTTTTTCTTGTTTATAAAAAAATATCAATAAATGGCTAATAGAAAAAGCCTCAATTCTACTGAAAATCTAAACAAAAAATTTACTCAAAATGAGATAGTTTTTGTTGTTTTAGTTATTTTAGCAAGTTTTTTGTTAGTTGTAAATTTTACCGATGATAGTTTTTTACTCTCCAAAGATAAAAATTTACATAATTTAAAAATTTTCTTTGTTGATTTATTGGGTTGGAATTTTGTTTTATTACCTGTTTTAATAGTTTTAGTTGGGTTGTATTTTATAAGGTTTTTTGGTAATTTTTGGATATATCTTTTAGCTAATTTATCTATGTTTTGGGGAATAATTTTGCTTTTTCCTGACCCAGTTAGTAAATCCTTTATTTTGGTTAAGTATATAAGAGAATTTTTGGGAGAGATCTTTAGTTTTTTCCTATCCTTAGTTATGATTCTAGTCCCTTTAATCTATATTTTTGAAATATCGGTAAAGAATTTGCTTGAAAACACTATTCCCAATTTTATAATTACACTTATAAGACAATTTTTTGAATTATCCAAATTCTTAGCTGGCGCTTTAGTTTTTAGTTTAGACAAACTTGGAGCACTCATACTAACACTCATTTTCAAAACTAAAAATACTAACGAAAATAAACCTAAAAATAAACTAGAAAATAAACTTGAAAATAAAACCGATAAAATTTTAAAGAATCAGCAAAAGATTGAAAATGAAAATGATGTAGATAACAAAAATAACTCCAAAAATGAGAATAACACAGAAGTTAAAACTGCAAAAAAGAAAGTGAATTTAGATTTTGAAATAACTCCAGAGGACTTGGAAAAAAATTCAATTTGTAAAATTGATGATTATTACATTCCTTCTCCTTTTTTTCTTAATTCTTTTGTATCAAAGATTTACGCTCGTCCTAAGGGTAATAGTTCTAAAGATTATAGTGATATACTGGAGGAAACTTTAAGGAATTTTGGGATTAATAGTAAAGTTGTAGATGTACAAGTTGGGCCATCTGTTACCAGATACGAATTACAGATAGATAAAGGAGTAAAAGTTTCGCAGGTTTTAAGGTTAAAAAATGATATTGCTTTATCTTTAGCTGCGATAGCTTTAAGAATAGAAGCTCCTATACCTGGTAAATCTGCTATAGGAATAGAAGTACCTAATGAAAAACCAGTACCCGTTTACCTATCTGATCTACTAATAACAGATGAATTTTTGAAATCAACTTATGAAATCCCATTGGCTTTAGGAAAAGATATCTCTGGTAATATTGTTATGTGTGATTTAACAAAAACTCCACATTTACTTATCGCTGGTGCAACTGGTTCAGGTAAAACCGTAGGTATTAACTCTATAATTTGTAGTATGCTTTTCAAATTTCCCCCCACTAGGTTACAATTACTTCTCATAGATCCCAAAATGGTTGAGCTTGTTTTATATGAAGGGGTACCCCATGTTATTGATATAATAACTGATGTCAAGAAAGCCCCTAACGCCCTCAGTAGTATGGTAAAAATTATGGAAGAAAGATATAAAATGTTTAGTAGCAAGAAAGTGAGAAATATACAGGAATTTAATTCATTGGAAGATGTAGAAAAATTGCCGTATATAGTTATAGTGATAGATGAGTTAGCAGATTTAATGATTACTTCTTCTAATTTAGTGGAAGCACATATAGCACGTTTAACGCAGTTAGCAAGAGCAGCAGGAATGCACTTAATAATAGCAACTCAAAGACCTTCTGCAAATGTCATAACTGGAGTAATTAAAGCAAATATACCCTCTAGAATAGCTTTTGCAGTAGCAAGCCAAATAGACTCAAGAGTTATCCTTGATATCTCTGGAGCAGAAAATTTAATAGGTAGAGGAGATATGTTATATATGCCCATCGGCTCTACTAGACCCATCAGAGCACAAGGCTGCTTCGTAGGATTAAAAGAAATTGAATTAATCGTAAAATATTGGAGTATGCAACCTAAACCAGATAATTTAACCTTAGTTAATTTAGAATCCGAAAATCTAACAAATAATTTTGACGATATAGAAGAAGATCCAGAGTTACTAAAGCAAGCAGCAAGAATAATACTTGAAGATAAAAAAGCCTCTACCACTATGCTTCAAAGAAAATTGAGAATAGGATTTGCTAAAGCAGGTAGAATAATGGATCTGCTTGAAAAATTAAAAATAGTAGGACCACAAGAAGGAAGTAAACCCCGCAAAATCCTCATAAACTCAATCGAAGAACTAGAAAAAATATTCAAAAAAAACTAACTAATTACTCCTTACTATCATTTACATTACCAATTTTTAACAGGTTAAATTTAATTTTTGAATAATATTATTCTAAAAAGGGGGAAGCATATGTATAGAAAAATAGTTGTAACCCACGATGGATCAGAAAACTCTCAAAGAGCACTAGAAAAAACACTTGAACTAGTAAAAAACCTTAAAAATCCTCAAGAAACAGAAATTTCTATAGTTAGCGTTATTCAAATAGTTGACCTACCAGAAATAGTTGAAAATCAAGCAATAATAGATTATTACAGAAAATACTATAAAAAGATACACTCAGAAATAGCCGAAAAAAATCAATCCGAAGAACTAAAAATAAATTATCACATTCTCATTGGTAATCCATCTATAGAAATAATTAACTTTGCAAAAGAAAATCAAGCAGACTTAATAGTAGTAGGAAGAACAGGTAAATCTAAAATAGAGCAATGGCTCTTAGGTAGCGTATCCAAAAAAATTATAGACCACTCTCCCTGCCCAGTTTTAATAGTCAACTAATCTTGCAAGATTTAGAATTAATATATAACATAATAAAAAAAGAATCAGAAAGCGGGTTTAAAGACCAAACAGTCTTTGGAGGACTATCCATTTTTATTAAAAAAATACTCTCTAACCCAAATAATTCAAACCTATCTGAAATAAAACCTATCCTTGAAAACCTAAAAGATTACCAAAATTTAGATATAAAATCCCGCCAATATTTCATAACTCACGCCCTAATAAATGTCGAAAATTACCTAAAATCTCTAAAATCCATAAAAAATACAGAATTAATAAAAAAAGAATCTCCTCAAAAAAAACCTTCAGAAAACAATCTAAATACATATTTGGATTCTTCAACCAGTATAGATTCTTCAATATTAGATTCTTCAATATTAAATTCATCAATAAGTACAGAATCAATAAATACTGATCCATCTTTTCTTCAAACCCCTTTGGAAAAAATTACAACCTTAAATATTACAAAAAGAATTCTTAATCAGCTAAAAAAATCTGGAATAAAAAATTTAAAAGACCTAATATTTTTCTTTCCAAGATCTTATAGTGATAGAACAAACAATTATACTTTACCACAGGCCACTAAAGAAGAAAAAGCATTTCTTATCTTAGAAATCATCTCCTCTTACCAGTTAATCCCTACCAAGAAAAATGTAAAAGTTATAAAGTATGATGTTAAGGACCACGAATCCAATTTAGGACAAATAATATTCTTCAATCAAGATTATATAGTACATATTTTAAGAAAAGGACAGAAAATAAAGGTGTTTGGAAAAGTTTTGAAAAACAAGATTTATCAAGTGATTCCCGAAGAATGGGAACCTTTAGAACAAAAAACAATCCATTTCGGAAGAATAGTGCCCATCTACTCAACCAGTATTAACCAAAAAAAAATACGAGAAATAATCTTCAAAGCTCTAAAAATTGCTTATAAACATATCCAAGATCCATTAATTAATTTCCTAAAATCTATTCCTTCAAAATTTACTTTTAATCACTTAGCTAAGTCCATTGTTGAACTTCATTTCCCTACAAGCTTTGAAAATCTCTATATTTCAAGAAATAGAGTATCTCTAGAAGAGATAATCTATACCCAGATTTTATTAAATAACGTATCAAAAAGACATGATAGTAGCTATAAGATTGATAAAGATTTTGCTCTTGATCTCCTAAGTAAAATAAAATTACCTTTTGATTTAACCGAAGCTCAAAAAAGAGTTATTGAAGAGATAGTTAATGATCTTTCAAGTGGTAAGGTATTAAGAAGATTAGTGCAGGGAGATGTAGGTGCTGGAAAAACAATCGTGGCTATGTTAACTTGCTATATAATAGCTAAAAGTGGATATCAAGCTTGTTTAATGGCTCCTACTGAAATACTCGCTTCCCAACATTATAATAACTTTAAAAATATCCTGCCAGACCTAAACATAGAATTATTAACCTCTAAAATTAAAGGAAAAAAACGCCAAAATATACTGCATAACCTAAAAAATTCTAAAATAGATATTTTAATAGGTACTCACGCACTAATAGAAGAAAATGTAGAATTTAAAAATTTAGCATTGATTGTCGTTGATGAACAACATAAATTTGGAGTAAACCAAAGATTTAAGCTTAATTCAAAATCCAACTGCCCCCATCTAATGGTTATGAGTGCTACCCCTATACCCAGAACTTTGTCCCTTACTGTCTACAGTGACCTAGATATATCCGTAATAGACCAACTACCACCTGGCAGAAAAAAAGCTATTACCGAAATATTCAATTATAAAGATCTCAAAAAAGTTTATGATTTTATTCAAAAACAATTAACAGAAGGAAGACAAGCCTATATCATTTGCCCCTCTATATCAGATAACTCTCTTGAATTGAAAAATGTAAAAAAAATATACTCCGAAGTAAAGGAATATTTTAGAAATTACCAAGTTGCTTATTTACATGGTAAAATGTCTTCTAAAGAAAAAGATTTAGTAATGGAAGATTTTAGAGATGGTAAATATTCAATTTTAGTATCTACAACTGTTGTTGAAGTGGGGGTAGATGTACCAAATGCTAACACTATAGTAATACTAGACGCAGAAAGATTTGGATTATCTCAATTACATCAATTAAGGGGAAGAGTAAAAAGAAGTAGCTATCAACCATATTGCCTGCTCGTAACCTCTAAAAATTTATCAAGCTTTGAATTAAGTAAATCAATACAAAGATTAAGTATACTTAAATATTATGATGATGGTTTTAAAATAGCAGAAAAAGATTTAGAATTAAGAGGGCCTGGTGAAGTACTAGGTTACAAACAACACGGATTTACAGAATTTAAAGTCCTTAACCCACTAAAAGATATAGAACTAATCAAATTCTCTAATCTACTTGCTAAAAAAATATCCTCTGTTATCGATAAATTAGACTTCCTAAAACCAAAATTAAGAGAAATTAATCAAAAAATGGAAAACATAACCGATACTATATAAACTTTAATAAACCTTAATAAACTTTACAGGAGGTACAAAATGATAACCAAAGAAAAAGTAATTCTTGCTTTAAGGGGAGTAAAAGAACCTAATCTTCAGAAAGATCTTTCCCAACTAAATTTACTAAATGTTGAAATTCTAGAAAATAAAATCAAAATAACAGTCTATTTAAAAGAGGATGTATTTTATCATAAAGACGAAATCGAAGAAAAGATAAACTATAAAATAAAAAACGCTTTTGGACAAAGTGATTATACACTTAGTATTGATTTTGTTAAAGTTGGTGATTACTCAGAAGTCAGAAATAAAATAAGATCTCAAGCAATACAGAACTTAAAAACCGATTTAGGTAAAGTAATTGCTATAACAAGTGGTAAAGGGGGAGTCGGTAAATCTACAGTTGCTATAAATTTAGCCATGGCTTTCAAAGAATTGGGTTATAAAGTAGGATTGCTAGACGCAGACGTTTATGGACCATCTATACCTACCGCTTTCGGATTAGAAGGACAAATATTACAGATAAAAGATGAAAAAATCCAACCCATAGAAAAATACGGAATAAAATTAGTATCCATAGGCTTCATGATAACCGAAGTAGATACCCCACTTATCTGGAGAGGACCTATGTTACATAAAGCTATAAACGAAATGGTTAATCAAGTAGAATGGAAAGGAATAGATTATCTAGTTGTAGATTTACCTCCTGGTACAGGTGACGCTATTTTAAGTTTAAATAGTTCAGTAAAAGTAAATGGTGCAATAGTAGTAAGTACCCCCCAAAAAATCGC
>CALFWH010000136.1 GCA_937927985.1 uncultured bacterium
TATTTAATCCCCAACATTTTTAAATAAAATTTACTGATTTTTATCAATGTAATTATTACTACTAATTACCACATAATCATCCATATACCTGAAATATCAAGTAATTTATTAAAGTTATGATTTAAAGAAGGTTTAGGGATATATGAACCTAGTAATTTTTCTAATGGACTTTTTTTGTACATTTTTATTTCCACAAACTTAATTTTATCATTTTTTAGTAATTCTTTTAGTTTTTCTTTTGAATCATCTAGTGTACCGATTTGATCTATGAGGTTATATTTTAGTGCTGTGTAGGGAGAGAAAACTCTTCCATCTGCTATTTGGTATAGTTCTTTTATTTGGCTTTGAGTTTTTAGATTTCTATTTTGTGTTACATCTCTTACAAACTGGTAGTAGTATTCCATTATTAGATTTTGGAAGTATTGTTTTTGTTCGGGAGTCAGGGGTTTAAATGGGCTTAGTGTATCTTTATATTGTCCACTTTTTATATTTATTATCTCTATACCTATTTTATCTAGGGCTTTATATACTTGAGGTATTGATGCAATAACTCCTATACTTCCTATTATTGATTGGGGGTTAGATATTATGTAGTTAGCAGCGGAGGAGAGGTAATATGCTCCAGAAGCACCAAGATTTTGAATATATACTACTATTGGTTTTTTCTTGCTTATTTGTTTTATTTTATAGGTTATTTCCAAACTTGGAGCGGCCATTCCTCCTGGACTATCTACAATTAACAAAATACCCTTATATTTAGTGCTTTTTGCTAGTTTATCTAGTGTTGAGATTACCTGAAAAGCATCTATTGAATTTTCTTCACTTTCGTAATTAACTATAATACCTTGAAGTTTAAGTACTGCAACTATGTCCCCCTTTTCCTCATTTGTTCTAAATAAAGAAAAGAAAATCATAACTGAGCATCCTATAAAAAAGATTAGTGATAAGATTATTAATAATCTTATAATCCTCATTTTCCCTCCTTTTTAGTTTATAAAAGATTTGACATCTAATTTCATAGATAAAATTTGTTCTAATTCTTTGATTATTTTACCTTTTCTACCAATAATATCTTTTTTATGTTTTTCGTTTACCCATATTAGTGCGTATTTTGGATTTATTAGTTCTATTTTAAATTTTTTGTTTCCTAGGATTGGTTTTATATTGTTTTCTATTTTTTCTACTATTTCTTGATAATTTTGTTGATTATTTTGTGCAACTGGAATTATTATAGTTTGTTCTCCGAAGGTATATATTTCATATTCTAGGGAGTTATTAAAGAAGTTTCTTACTTCTACTACTGGTCTTGCTAATCCTGGATCTGCCATTCCTTCAGGTACTTTTACCAATATGTTTAGAGTTAAAATTTTATTTATTTGTCCTTTATCTAAGAAGATTACTGTATCTATTATGGAAGGTATTATTCCTAATTCTATTCTATGGATAAATCTTTGGATAGCTGCAAATGGTGATGTGGAATGTATTACTCCTACCATTCCTACTCCTGCCAATCTTAGATCTATGTATAAATTAAAATCTTCATCATTTCTCATTTCATCGAATATAACATAATCTGGGCGTGAAAGTAGTAAGATATCATATATTTCATTTATATTTGCATAGTTTTTTGAATATTGAGTAATATCGGCTTCTATATAGATATCTCTTGGTGATTCTAAGGTTTTGACTATTTTTTTATTATTAACAAAATATTCTGTTAGAGCTTGGGCAAATGTTGTTTTTCCTTGTCCTGGTGCTCCTGCTATTAATAAACCCTCTACTTGAGAATTTATCCTCTTTATTAATTTCTGTAGTAAAACAGGATCATTTTCTATAAGTCCATTCCAGTAATCTTGTAAAGATAGCTTTCTTATCGGTTTTACTATTGTTATCTCTGTTTTATCAGAAACAGGAGGTAGTACTATTATTATTCTATACTTTTCCAATTGGATTACTTTAGTATAAGGTCTATCTATTTCTAGCATTTTTTTTGGATCATTCAAAATATCATTGATTAATTCTTTTACTTGTTCAGAATTTAAGACTGTTTCTTCTTTTATTAGTTTAGAATTACCTGGTAGCCCTTTCTTTTTTAATAAAAATTGATTTTCTTTTATATGTACACTTGTTGTTAAATCATCAAATAGATTTTCTAAGTATTTCATTTTATAATTCTTTTTTGTTGAATATCAATACTGATATTGTTAAGAAAAATACAAGATAGGCTATTCCATATATGAAAGCAAATAGTACATATAAAGGATGTATTGGAGTACCTGCTGAGAAAACTATCCCTTGATTTATGTTGAAGTAATCAAAGTAGGGTAGTAGTAATTTAATCATCAAAAGTATTTTTTGCAGTATACTCTCTGAGATAGTTGATACATACAACACTGATGTTTCACAAAACACATAAAATAGAAGAGTAAGAGTTATGTTTATCGGGGATGAAACAAAAATAGATAATAACATAGTAAAAGCTAATATAATCATTGATTTTATTAATTGTAATCCTAAAGCAGCAAAAATTATAAACATTGCTTTTTTGGTATAAAAGTAAACAATTAAAAAGGTTTCTATACTAAATAGGATATAGGCAAATATTAGAAAAAATGAGGTGCCTAAGAATTTACCTATGAAATATTGATCCCTTGATAAAGGTTTAGATAAAAAAGTATATATTATTTTCCTTTCTATTTCTTGAGAGATATTTGAAATACCTAAACTTATAGCTAAAATTAATAAAAATATTCCTATTAAAGTTAGTGATATATCATAAAAAACTCTTTCTTGAAATTTCATTCCAAAAAAATTAAAAGTGGACGAAATACCAACAAATATTATTCCTAAAAATAAAATTGTATGTGGTAAGAATCTTCTAAATTCAAAATCTATTGTGTATTTTGCTATCGATAAAATTTTATTCATTTTTATATCATTTTTATACAATATTATTTTTCTTTTTCTAGTTTATTTTACCTTTTGAAATTGGTAATTATTGAAGGTAAATATTTAATTGAGTTTAAAATTAAATTTAATGGAATTTTGGCAGGCAGTAGTTTTAGGGATAATAGAGGGGCTAACCGAATTTTTACCCATATCTTCTACAGGGCACCTTATATTAGCTTCTCATATAATGGGAATTAAACATACTGAATTTGTTAAAACTTTTGAAATATCTATTCAGTTAGGATCTATTTTAGCTGTATTATTTTTATATTATAAGCGTTTATTGAAAGGAGTTGAAATATGGAAGAGAATATTTTTAGCTTTTCTACCTACTGGTATTTTAGGCTTAATTTTTTATAAATTTATAAAGTCTTATTTGATAGGCAATGATTTGGTTGTAGTTAATAGTTTAATTATTGGGGGAATAGTTTTAATTATTGCTGATAGGTATAGTAGTAAATTTCACAAAACTGACGATTTTTCTAATTTGAGTTATTGGAAGTGTTTTGTAATAGGGATTTTTCAGGGATTAGCGATGATTCCGGGTGTTTCTAGATCAGGAGCTACTATAATTGGATCAATGTTTATGGGGCTAGATAGGAAATCTGCTGCAGAATTTTCTTTCTTACTAGCTATACCCACTATGTTTATGGCAACATCTTTTGATTTATACAAATCTTATCACAATTTTAGTTTAGAAAATATCCATTTATTAATAGTAGGATTTACAGTTTCCTTTATTACAGCATTTTTTACTGTTAAATTTTTTGTGGATTTTATATCAAAAAACTCTTTTGTTATCTTTGGTATATACCGAATAATACTAGCACTAATTTATACTAAATTCTTTATTTTGTAAAATTATTTAACTTTTCCAAACTTGTAATTTTTGTAACAATTTTGTAACACTTTTTTTCATAAATTTTGTTATATATAAATATGAAAAGGAGGTGGTGTAAATGAGATACGCATGGTTAATTATAGCTATAATAGCTATAAGTATAGCTATATCAGTTGCTGGTGTCAAAAAAGGTAATATCCAAGAAGATAAAGATAGCAGTATCAATGTAAATATAGATTTAGGAACTAAGAAGATTGGTCCTTATTTTCAATTATGGGCAGGCGGAGGATATAGATATAATTTAAAGGTAAAGGACTCCAAAGGAAGAACTTTAACTGAAGATGAAGTAGCAGATTTGGTAGAGGAATTTATACGTAAAAATCCTAATAGCCATCTAGGGCATTTAGTACATTGGCTAAGGGGTAAAGGATATACTGTTCAAGGTCATTATACTTGGCACAGCGAAAATGTAACAGCATTAGCTAATCAATGGATAAATAGTCAATTGCAACCATATATGGAAGTACTTAATGCTCTAGGTATAAATCCAAGGGCAGGAGAAACAGGTTTAGCAGTTAGTGGTGGTTGGCCAGGAAGAGCAACAGGTATATACGATATTTACAGACAAGATCTAAATATAAACAATGCAATAAATGAAGGAGATGTAAAAGGAAACATAAGTATTAAGTATGCAGTACAAGCAGAAGTAGTAAGATCACCAATAGTTTTAGATCTAGATGGTAA
>CALFWH010000137.1 GCA_937927985.1 uncultured bacterium
TTCAATTAAAATTGATAATATTCCAACTAAAAAAGATTTTGTTAATATACAAAATATTTTAAATAAATATAAGCAAAGTAAAGCTTACATGGAAGTACAAGAGCAAGAAAGAATAGTAAATTTAAGAGTTTTACTGAAAGAGAACAAAAATATTAAGAAGAAATAAATGTGTGGGATAGTAGGGTATATAGGTAAAGAAATAAAAATAAGTAATTTACTTGATACTTTAAAATTATTGGAATACAGGGGCTACGATTCTGTAGGTTTAGCTTTTGTTAAAGATAAAAAATTATTTGTTAGAAAGATAGAAGGTAAAATAGATAGTTTATATCAGGTTTTAAATGAGGAAAAGGATAGTTTTACCAGTTTAGCAATAGCTCACACTAGATGGGCAACTCATGGTGTGCCTAATGATACAAATGCTCATCCTCATATATCTGGTATCTTAGCTTTAGTTCATAATGGTATAATAGAGAATTATAAAGAATTAAAAGAGAAATTGATTGATTATGAATTCAAATCTCAAACTGATAGTGAGGTTATAGTACATTTAATAAATTCTTTTTATAAAGGTGATTTATTTGAATCTGTAATTAAAGCAGTTGATTTACTTGAGGGAGCTTTTGCTTTTACTGTTATTGATAATGAAACTTTAGTAGCAGTAAAAATGCAAAGCCCTATCGTTATAGGTTTGTTAAAAGAAGGATATATTATATCCTCTGATATACCTTCCATTATAAAATGGACTAAAAATATAATAACTCTTGAAGATGGAGATATTTTTTACGTTGATAAAAATAGGGAATATAAAATATATAATTTTTTGAAAAGAAAATTAGTTAAAAGGAATGTTGATTATATTGCTTGGGATACCAGTGTAGCAGAAAAATCTGGTTATAAGCATTTTATGTTAAAGGAAATAAACGAGCAAAGTAAGGTTATAAAGGATACATTAGCAGGAAGGATTGATATTAAAAATTTAAAAGTCATTTTAGATGAAGAAGTTGCTAATTTTTTAGGGAATTTAAATATACAGAATATTTTTTATATTGCTTGTGGTACGAGTTATCATGCGGGATTATTAGGTAGTTACTATTCTAGTGAGTTAGTGGGGTTGAATTCTTATTCTTTTTATGCTTCCGAGTATAGGTATGTCAATAAAGATAATTTAGGGCTGCAAGATAGTTTATTTATTTTCATAAGTCAATCTGGTGAGACAGCAGATACTCTTTTTGTTGCAAGAGAATTAAAAAATAAAAAAGCTAATATTTTGACTATTCCGAATGTTATTGGAAGTAGTATGTATAGGGAATTTATTTCTTTTCCAACAAGGGCAGGAGTTGAAATAGGAGTTGCTGCTACTAAAACTTTTGTTGCTCAGATAGTAAATGTACTATTAATTAATCTTTATTTAGCCCAAATTAAAAATATTGATGTTACTTACTTAGTAAATGATTTAATTTCTATTTATAAAGTAGTTGATAGTTTTCTTGAAAACTATGAATTTATTTTGGAGTTAGCTCAAAAATATTCTGAATATGAGCATTTTTTGTATTTGGGAAGGCATTTAATGTATCCTATTGCTTTGGAAGGTTCTCTAAAATTGAAAGAAATCTCTTATATTCATGCTGAAGCTTATCCTTCAGGAGAAATGAAGCATGGACCTATTGCTTTAATAGATAATAAAATGCCTACTTTCTATTTAGTTCCCTATAATAGATTGATAAATAAAAACATATCTAATATTCAAGAAATAAGAGCAAGAAAAGGGAAAATTTTGGCTTTAGTTGATAGAAAAAGTAAGGAAATAGTTAAGGATTTAATTGATGATTTTATTGAAATACCTTTTGTAAATGAATACTTACAACCTATGATTGCTGTTATACCTTTACAATTATTTGCTTATTATGTAGCTGATTGGAAAGGCTTTAATGTTGATCAACCAAGAAATCTAGCTAAAAGCGTTACAGTAGAATGAATGATTTTTTAAACATAGAAGATTTATTAAATGAAATTGAATTGGAATCTGAAAGGTTTGCAAGATATAAAACTCCTTTAAGTTTAGTAATATTTTCCTTTTCTTTTATAAATAAAGAATCTCAAATAAATTATCTTCATAAGGTTATTTTTGATTTTAAAAAGTATTTACAAAAAACTGTAAGAAAAACTGATCATATTGCAAGGTTTAAAAATTCCATTATTGTTATGTTAAGAAATACTGATTTAGATAAAGCTAAAGGATTTTTAAATAGAGTTTTTTCATATGTTGATCAAACAGTAAAGGAAATATATAAAGCTAAAAATTCTGAAGTTATTTTAGTAGATGTGATAGTTAATATATTTATAATATCTTTTTCTAATCTTATTCCACAAGACTCTGACAATTTTATAATATTTAATAGTTTTGATAAAAGGGAATTTGTAGAAAAGATAAATAGTTTAGATAAGATTTTTGAAACTTGGGAATTACGATTACCTCTTGTTGATTTAAGTGTTTAGAGAAAGTTAGGAGGGAACTATGCAATTGAAAATTGAAAATCTATTAACTGATTTGATAAAGTTTAAGACAATAGAGAAGAATAAAGATGAATTGAGGAAAGTAATCCAATATTGTTATGATTATTTAAAGCAAAATGATTTATTGAGAATAGAGGTTTTTGAGGTTAATCAGAAGTGGAATTTAATTGCTAAATTTTCAAAGGAAGTATTAGTGTATTTTGTAGCTCATTTGGATGTAGTTGATGGATTAGATGAACAATTTGAACCTATATTGAAAGAAGGTAAGATAATAGGTAGAGGGTCTTTGGATATGAAAGGTCCATCTAGTGTCCTTATAGAATTATTCAAAAATCTTAATGATCGGGATTATCCCGTGGGATTAATTTTGACTACTGATGAAGAAGTTGGTAGCCAAAATGGAGTTAAATATATAGTAGAAAATAAAAATGTGCATTCAAAATTGGTTATCATACCTGATGGGGGAGAAAATTTTAGAATTATAACTAAGGGTAAGGGTGCTTTTCATTTTCGCGTTAAATCCAAGGGGAAGAGTGCTCACGGTAGTACCCCTTGGGCTGGAGTTAATTCTATTGAAAAAATAATTATGTTTTACCAAACATTAAAAGAAGCAATTATTTTTAAAGAGAATTTAGATGATTCTAATCATTGGTATAATACTATAAATATCGGTAAAATTGAGGGAGGACAAAAGGTTAATATTGTGCCTGATTTTGCTCAAGCTGATATAGATATTCGTTTTACAGAAAAATATACTTTAAATGAAATCCAGAATTTAGTTTCTTACTTAGCTAAAAAATTTGATTTAGACTTGGAAATTTTGTCTACTGGTAATCCAGTAATTGTTGATACTGATTCTGTATATTTTAGAAAATTTTTGGAATCGTATAGAAGGGTTATAGGAGATGTGGTTTTTGATGTTGAACATGGTGCTACTGATGGAAGGTTTTTTGCTTCCTTAGGTATACCTGTTATTACTTTATATCCTGTTGGGGGAGGTATTCATTCTGAGTATGAATGGGTAGAGATAGATTCTCTTTATAAAATGTATGAATTATTTTATGATTATGTAAAAAATTTATAGAAATTTATGAAAAGATTGATATGGTTTTCACTGCTTTTTATTATTTCTTTTGCAATAGGATTATGGTTTTATATCAAAAAAAATTCAAGCGATAAAGATATAGTTCATAGGATTTTATACGATGTTTTTAATTTAGAAGAATCTAAAAAAGATAAATCGGTTAATAAAGATAAAATAATAAATCAGATAGGTACTAGAAAATTAGTTTTTTTAGTTTTAGGATTAGATTACAATTGGGTAGAGGGACATAAACCTACAAGTCAGGGAGCAAGAAGTGATACTATTATTTTAGTAACATTAGATCTTTA
>CALFWH010000138.1 GCA_937927985.1 uncultured bacterium
TCTTTATACTAAAAGAAGTTTGTTCTTTATCCCAAGGACAATTATATCTTAATTTAATCATTACACTTAACAAAAGATCAAAAATCGTCTTGTAAACTACATTAAAAGGAATACAATAATAAACTAAAACAGAGTCGGCAATTAACCCCATATGGACTTCCTTAAATAAATCCCTATGAAAATAAGGCACATTCACTATAACAAAGTTAAAATCAAAATTACTCCTATCAAAATGATAATAATAATACCAAAAATCTACCTGCTTAAAAATAGGTAACTGATAATTAAAACTGTATGAAAAATCAAAAACTTTATTGATAATATCCTGCATACTTTTAAAAATCATTACCCTTTCTAAATTATTAACAATAGACAAAATATCACTGGACAATGGATCAATAGAAGTAGAAATATATATAGAATCTGAAAAACTTTTTATTTTATCCTTTATAAAGCCCGTTAAATCTAAGAAATTCGGATAAATCTTTTTTATTCTTTTTAAATCCTCTATATTGAATATTTCATTTACTTGAAACTCATTTTCTTTAAAAAAATCTAATAATTCCTTTGAAAACAGGTCTCGTGAGAAAAGCAATACTTTTTTAGTTCTAAATAAATTAGTCTTAAAAATATCTATTAAAACTTTATTTTCTGCTACTCCTATAGCTTTCATATTACGCAAACATTCCCATTTTTTGCAAAACTTCGTAACATCTATGACAAACTTTTAATGTATCGTCTTTTAATTCTGGATAATAATTCCAACATCTATTACATTTATGATAATTAGATTTTTCAAACTCTATATATACATTATTACCATCAAAATTAACGTAATCTAGATTTTGTTTATCAGTGTTAAAAATTTTAACATCAGCAACTCTAAACATTTCCTTAATTAAGTGTTTATAATCTTCAAAAAACTGAGAAGATTTAGAAGTATATATTTTTAAAATACTTTCATTAGTATTTTTTACTATTGAAGAATTTTTGTATTTTTCAAATATATGAAGAGATTCTTTGTAAAAGCTAACCAGTTTTTCATAATAAACTAATTTTTCTAATTTTTTGTAGGTAGGCCAAGATTGTAGATAACAGCTAACAGTGGAAGTATTATTAATAGGAATATATTTCCAAGCTTGCTCACAAGTAAAAGATAAGACAGGAAATAACATAATTAATAAATCTTTTAAAACGGTAAATATTACAAATTGAGTTGCTCTTCTTTCAAAAGAATCCCTCTCAAAAGTATATAAAACGTCCTTTCTTATGTCCAAATAAAAAGAACTTAAATCATGCACTATATAATCATATATATCATAAACATATCTATGGAATTCAAAATTTTCAATGCTTTTATCCACTTTCAACATTAACTCATTATGTTTATAAAGTAGATATTTTTCCAAATCTGGTAGATTATCAAATTCAAATTGATTACTATTTACATCAAAATCACTTACACTTCCTAACATAAACCTTATGGTATTTCTTATTTTTTTATACATTTCAACGATTACACCTAAAGTGCTTTTAGACATTTTTATATCATTGGTATAATCAGAAGTAGCAAAATAAAGTCTAAGTATGTCTGCTCCATATTCTTCAACTATCTCCATAGGATCTATAACATTACCTAAGGATTTATGCATAGCCCTACCTTCATGGTCCAATACCCATCCATGAGTCAATACTTTTTTATAAGGAGGATAATCTAATATACCCATACTAGTAATAAGGGATACTTGAAACCATCCTCTATACTGATCAGCACCTTCTAAGTATAATTCACAAGGATGAGATAATTTACCATACAGTACTGCAAAATGACTTACTGCAGATTCAAACCAAACATCAAAAATATCCTTCTCCTTTTCAAATTCTTTACATCCACATTTATTACAAACTAAATCTTTATTTATAAAATACTTAGCGTTTTTTTTCCACCAAACATCACTTCCTTCTCTCTCAACTATATTAGCAATATTTTCTATTATTTCTTCATCAACAATTGGGTTATTACATTTTTTACAGTATAAAACTGGTATAAACACTCCCCATACTCTTTGCCTAGATAAACACCAATCAGGTCTATTTTCTATCATCTTTTTCATTCTATCAGATCCCCACATTGGATACCATTCAACATTATCTACAGCACTAATTAATTTATTTCTCATTTTTTCTACATTTAGAAACCATTGATGAGTAGCACGAAAAATCACTGGATTATGACATCTCCAACAATGTGGATAACTATGTAAAACACTATCTTTATACAATAAATCTCCATTCTTTTCAAGTAAATCTACTATTACAGAATCAGCTTTATGTACATTCAATCCTTTTAAACTAATATCATAAATCATAAGAGAATCGACTTCATCAGTGAATTTACCTTCATTATCTACTGGAGATAAAATAGGTAAACTGTACTTTTTACCAGTTAAATAGTCTTCATATCCATGTCCTGGGGCAGTGTGTACTAATCCCGTACCATTATTTAAATCTACATAATCAGCAGGTACTAAAATTGAATCCCTTTGCAAAAACGGATGCCTACATGTTAAATTATATAATTTATCAGATGAAAACTCCAAAAGTATTTTAGATTTATCTGCTAAAGACCCTTCCCTTAAAAATTTTAATTGTTCAGCTAAAAAATAAGCTTCTTTAGCAACAATATAATTTTTATCTTTATATTGTATAATCAAGTAAGGAGAATTAGGTTTATAAGCTATAGCTACATTTGCAGGTAATGTCCATGGAGTAGTAGTCCATATTAAAACATAAATCTCATTAAAACCCTCAAAAACTTGATTCAATTTGAAACGTACAACTATAGAAGGAGAATTTTTCTCTTTATATTCTATTTCAGCATCAGCTAACGAGGTTTCACATTCATAACACCAATAAACAGGTTTTAATTCCCTGTAAATATATCCATTTTTTGCTAGATTACCAAAAGCCCTTATTATGGCAGCTTCATAAGAAGGATTCAAAGTTAAATAGGGATTATCCCAATCTGCTAACACCCCTAATCTTCTAAATTGCTCTGCTTGTATTTCCGAATAATAAACTGCTATCTCTTTTGACTTCTCTCTTATATAAAGATCAGAAACTTTCTTTCTATCGATATTATAAGTAGTAATAGCAGCTTTTTCGTTAGGTAGTCCGTGAGTATCCCATCCTGGAATAAACGGACTATAATATCCTTTCAAATTCCAGTACTTTACTATTATATCTTTTAGAATCTTATTAAGAGAATGCCCTAAATGAATTTTACCATTAGAGTAAGGAGGCCCATCATGTAAAACCTTAGGTTTACCTCCTTGATTCTTCATTAAAACTTTGTTATAAATTCTATTTTCCTTCCAAAAATCAACTATATCAGGTTCAGTAATCGGCAAATTAGCCTTCATTGGAAAATCAGTTTTAGGTAAATTAACAGTTTTAGATAAATCCATACTCACTTACTCCTTTCTTATACATAGATATTTAAGTATTTTTCTATCCTTTTCATAACTTTATCTTTACCGATTAAATAGAGTAATTTAGGTAATTCTATACCTTCTAATTTAGCAGTTAAGGCAAATCTTATAGGCTTATAAACATCTGCAGTCTTAAGGTTTAGCTCTTTTTGTGTAAATTTCAATCCTTCTTTTATACTTTCTATAGACCCAAAATCTATGTTAACTAAATAATCTTTTATCTTATTTAAAATACTAGAAAAATCATTATAAGGTACTTCTGAATCATAGCTAATTTCATCGTTAACTATCAAATCGTAAACTTGAACAAAATCGTTTAATAAATAAGCTCTATTCCTTTCAAATTCCACTATTTTGTACAGTAGATCCATATTACTATCTTGAAAATTTTCAATTTTAAAATCCTTAATATACTCAACTATTTTCGAAACCGGTAAAATATTAGATAAATAATAATGATTAATCCATTTCATTTTTTCCATGTCATAGACTGCTGGATGATCTAATATGTGATCAAAATCGAATTTTGGGATTATTTCATCTATACTGAATATTTCTCTATTTTCCTTAGGAGACCATCCTAAAAGAGCTATGTAATTAACCAATGCTTCAGGTACAAATCCCAAATCTTTGAGTTCCTTTACTGACGTAGCTCCATGTCTTTTGGAAAGTTTAGTTCTATCGGGAGCTAAAATCATAGGAATATGAGAATAAAAAGGAGGTTTATATCCTAATGCTTCAAAAATCAATATTTGTCTACTAGTATTATCTAAATGCTCATCCCCCCTTATAACGTGAGTTATATTCATATAATAATCATCTACTACACAAGCAAAATTATAAGTAGGAATACCATTGCTTTTCATTATTATAGGATCAGATATTAGAGAAGTATCAATTTTAATTAATCCATGTATCAAATCAGTATATTCCAGATTTTTATAAGGTACTAAAAATCTAAAAGATGGTCTTCTGCCTTGATTAATATATTCTTCTTTTTGTTTTTTTGTTAAATTAAGACATCTTCTATCATATATTGGTGGTTTTTTTTCTTTTAATTGTAATTTTCTTTGTACTTCTAATTCTTCTTCTGTACAATAACATTCATAAGCTAATCCCTTATCTATTAGTTTTTTTAATTCACTTCTGTATAATTCTAGTCTTTCCGATTGTCTATAGGGTCCATAATTACCTGATATGTCTGGACCTTCATCCCAATTAATTCCTAACCATTTTAAATCTTCAATTATCATTTTTTCGAATTCAATTTTTGATCTTTCAAGATCTGTATCTTCAATTCTTAAAATAAACTTGCCGTTATTTTTTTTAGCAAATAGAAAATTAAAAAGGGCAGTTCTTGCTCCACCTATGTGTAATTGTCCCGTAGGGGAAGGAGCAAATCTTGTCCTTACCATAAAACTTACCTTCCTTTCTTATATTAAATACCTATTTTCAGTTATAATTATCAATAATAGATAGCAAATATTCTATATACTTTTGTATAACTATCTCAGGTTCCACTATTTTAACCACTTTACCTAAAGAGGAAAGCCATCTAAACAATATAGTTAAATTAGAAATTTCTATATTTAAAAGAATTCTATCTTTTTCTTTGATGATTCTTTGAGAAGGGTGAAAAAATCCAATACCATAAACTTTAACATAATCAGTAATATCTAAAACAACTTGATATTTTTTAGAATAAATAATATACTCCTTAAGCTCTGGAATTGCATCTTCTACTGATAAATCAATTGACTCCTCTAGTAATCTACCAGTATTGTAAACCTCTTTTACGTCATCCATTTGAAAAACTAAATATTCATTTTCAGCAAACGCTATCAAATACCAATTATTCTTTAAAAAAGCTAAATGTAAAGGAAATAAATTTAATCTTTTTAATCCACCATTAATCCTATCCTCAATAACTATCCTCAATTCATTTTTACTACTTATAGCATTTTTTATTTTTATAAATAAATTGTAATCCATTTGCTTAGTGTAATTAAGCATATTTTCGTTTAGGACAGAAATTAAATCTTGATCTATGAATTCAAAGCTTTGACTTTCAAGAGTATACTTTTCTTTACAGAATTTAATAAAATTGAACCACAATATAACGGCTAAATTCTTTATTTTTTCGTTTTGCACATTAGAAAGAATATAGAAAATTTTCATTAACAAATAAGACCAAAAATTTACTTGCAAATAATTTTTTTCTATTTCATTTTGAACTAAAAAATATTTTTTAGTTTTCTTATTAAAACCTATATTAAAAGAGTAGTTTTTTGAAAGATTATCGATTAATTTTTTAGCTATATTAAATGAGACTGAAAGTTTTTGAGCAATATTCTTTACAGTTAATTCTTTTTCTTCATAAAATAAAGAAATAAGTTCCACTTCCTTTTCTTGCAGTCTATTTAAGGTATTTTCCTTATTTTTTTGTTCTTTTTGTTTATTCTTTTTTTTCATTGTTTTTTCTCTATTTTTTCTCTATTTTTTCGAAAGGGACCAGATTAAGAAATACTTCATTTATTAAGGACTGATATAATTCTTCAGAAGAAATGTTATATTTAATTTTTCCATCAACACAGAAAGATACGGTGGAATTAGTTTCTGAAATTACAATACTTACAGCATCAGTAGTTTGGGTTATACCTAAAGCAGCTCTATGTCTTGCACCTAAACTATTCAAGATTTTATCTTGAGGATCCAAATATTCAGAAGTATTCATGGGTAAAAAACATTTAGCTGCAACTATTTTACCATCTCTTATTATAACAGCCCCATCATGTAAAGGAGAATGCTTGTTAAATATAGTTTCCAATATTGCCCCACTAACCTCTGTATCAATACCATAACCATTACCTATATAATAATCTAATGATATTTTTCTCTCAATAACAATCAAAGCCCCTATTCCCTTATTAGCTAAATCATAAACAGACTCAATCAATTCATCCAAAAATTTGGTAGATAATTTCAAACTCTCATTTATACCTAGTAATTTTTTGACTATATTACTTTCATTCACCTCAATATTTCCATATTTTATAAAGAAAAATCTATATTCAGGCTGAAAAATAAAAGCAGTTAAAAAAGAAACTACTAAATTAAAAAATATAAAAGAAACCATTAACCAACTCCAACTTATAGAAATCAAAACCAACAAAAAAGTAAGTAACTTAAAAAAAATAGATAAATAAATTCTGTTGCTAAAAGCAAACCTAAGAAATATCCAATTTTCTACCAGCAATAAAACTATTGCTACTATCGTTAAAAAATCCCTTGCAAGCTCCTGCATCTCAAAAAACCACTTTAAAACTACTTAATTTTTAATTAATTCTTAAAACAATTTTTAAAGCTTGTTTGTTTAATAATAATTCAAAAGCTTGTTTAAAATCCTTAAAATCTATTATATGAGTTATAAAATTTTTTAATTCTCCTTTTTTTACAATATCTTTCATAAAAATCCAGCTATCAAAAATCATCCTTCCATTAATTGAAATTATATCTATAGCTTTAAATATCAAAGAGTTATAATCAAAATAGATTTTATTGGGTAATATACCGAAAGCCACTAATTTACCTCCCATTGTTAAGAGTTCAATTGCTAGACTAACTGTTTTTTCACTACCTGCCATTTCAAAAATAATATCCAACATTCTACCATTGGTATAATCATAAACTTTTTTATAAATATCATCATTGAAGAAGTCAAGAATAATGTGATCTTGGTAGTTTAATCTTTTAGCGTGGTTAATTCTATAATTGTTTGCTCCTACTAAGAATATTTTATTAGGTCCAAACTTTTGAGCGTAATAAAATAAAAATAGAGCAATTGGTCCATCACCTAATATACCTACATATTTGCCTCTAATATCAACTCTTTGCAAACAATGAAAAGCGTTACCCAAAGGTTCAAATATAGCTGCTTCCTCACTATCGAAATAATTTGGAATAGCAATAAACTCAGGTAAAATAGCATACTTTCTAAATAGACCATCTACATCTACACCTAATAACTTTAAATTAGAACATATATGAAAATTTCTATTTTTACATTGATAACAATCAAAACATGGTATATGACTTTCAAAAGATACTCTTTGTCCTATTGATAATTTTACATTTTTACCTTTTTTTATAATTTTACCGGTACCTTCATGACCTAATGTTAAAGGTAATTTTATTCTACTTTGGGCCCAGCTATCCCAATCGTATATGTGCAAATCTGTACCACATATAGAAACAGCATCAATCTCAACTAATATCTCATTGTCACCTAAATCGTTAACTATATCCTTTTCTATTATATCCAAACCTTTATCTGCTTTAACTTTTGCTATTGCATACATAATCTTTAATTTTTATATAATCTTTGATTTTCTTTTTGTTTTTTTATTTTTTATCTTTTTCAAAAACTGAATCATCAATCTCTACATTTAGATTATAATCATAAAATTCTGTAGTTACGTTTGATCTTATTTTAGGAAAATCAAACAATACATCTTGTTTAGAGGGCAAATAGTAATTATCTATCTTTATATAAGTTTGATCTATTACTATTTTACCACCATCCCTATAAAAAATGATAGATTTAGGAATGGTATAATTTTCACTATCAACAAACATAGTAACATTTTTAACACTACTTTGTTTATAAGGTTCCATATATAAGACATAAACTTTTTTATTACCACTAAAATTTCTTATTCCCAATAATTTAGGTTTATACTTTTCTTTGTAGGTTTTAGAAGCCATTCCAGGTACAGCAGTCTGAGTAAAAGATAATCTATACTTTTCTTGTACATCGCCCGGTAAATTATCTAACTTTAAAGCTAATTTATTAGGCTCCTTAAAGTAAACCATTCCTTTTAAACCAACAGTAATTCCATAATCTATTATGTTAGCATTAATCTTAGTCTTACAAGTATAGGATTGCAAACCATATATACTTAAAGTCATTCTATCTATTATTTCTTCAGCTGGTATCTGAGCTCTAGATAGTTTAACAAAAAATAAAATAAACAAAACTTTAAATATTAAAAAATATATCTTTTTGTCCCTTACAAACATCTCTTTTGTAAACAACTCAATAACTTTTTTTAATTTTTTTCTACTTGATTGTTCAATTCTTTTTGATTATTCAATTCTTTTACTTTTTTAACCACGTAATAACTTTCAATAAAAGGATGGGGAATAATTCTTTCATGGAAGAAATCTTTTCTTAGTGGGAATCCTTCCCATTCATCTGGCATCAGTATTCTTTGCAACGGGTTTAACCTATTTTTAAATATTATTCCAAATAGATCATATGTTTCTCTTTCATGCCAATTAGCAGTAAAATAAATATCTTCTATACTATCTATAACAGGATTATCCCTATCTACAGGTACTATTAATCTCATTCTCTGAGAAAAATTAACGTTTATCTTTTGATCCTTTGATAATTCACATTCTTCAACTTCCACAGCTAAATCATTCTGCTTTAAAGGAATCTTAGTAAACTCATAAACTATATGAAAAATATTGTATAAATAGTAATCTACTGCAGTGATAAAATTTAAATAATTAAACCCTAATTCTTCTTTTATAAAAAATATAACTTCTCTGGTTTTAGATGGATCGGTCAAAATAAAAATAGGATAATTTCTTGATAACCAGTCAATAGTACCGTAAGGTATTTCTAGTAAATCAGGAAATTTTTCCTTTATTTTTTGGGCTAATTGAGATTTAAGTTTATCAAATATTTCTATCCTTATTTCGGCTACTTTTGAGATATCCTTTTTACCTTCTAAATTCCATATAAACATTTTCAACCTTCCATATTTTTATACCAATTACTTTGGGTTTCCAGAATGAAAAGGAGGTATTTTTCTATTTGTTGCTGCTGTTCTGGATTAGAATAAATGAATTTCAGTCCTGCTTCATACTTTCTATTTGATTCCATTTCCCTTATCCAGATTATTTCAGCTGATAATTCCAAAGGTTTATTTAAAGTTTCTAATTCTAGTCCAATTTTTATTATGCTTCCTTTAGGGATAGGTTTAGGAATTACAATCTTACATCCCCCTAAACTAATATCACGGATTACCGATTTATAACCTGGAATTTCAGGAGATATTATAGCTATATCTCTGTTTATTCTTACATATTGTCTTAAAGAAGAAGGATCTTCGGTAGTTTTATTTTCTTGGGTTTTTTGTGATTTTAAATCTTTTTTTTCTTCTTTCTTTTTACCTAAAAACCACATTTTTGAAATACTAAACTTTTGTTAGTTTACTTTCAATAAAATTGACTGCATCTCTTACTGTTAATATTTTTTGACTTTCTTCATCACTTATTTCTACACCAAACTCTTCTTCCATTTTCATTATCAATTCTACAAGATCTAAGGAATCTGCTCCAAAATCATCTACAAATGATGATTCTTCTTTTACTTCACTTTCTTGGATTTGTAATTTCTGAGAAACTATCTTTACTACTTTTTCAAATATTTGATCTCTTGTCATAATACCCTCCTTTTATTAAATATTTTTAATTTTTAATTAAAGATATGAAGTACCTATGAATAGTAGGATTAGAAGATAATTCTGGGTGAAAAGTACAAATCAAAACATTATCTTCCTGTACAAGCACAGGTATTTCTTCAAAATTTGCCAGTTCTTTTACTTTAGGGCCTATGTTAACTATCTCTGGAGCTCTAATAAAAACTGCCCTAATTATGGTACCCAAAGAAGGTATATTCAATACTACATCAAAACTATCTTTTTGCCTCCCATAAGCATTGCGCCTTATTTCTACATCTATTAGTCCTAAAGGTTTTTGCCATTCTTTACCATCTATTATTTTTTTTGATAAAACTATTGCTCCAGCACAGGTACCAAATATAGGCCTACCTTTTTTTGAAAAATCCACTATTGCTTCTCTTAATTCATCATCCATTAATCTATCAATAGTAGTACTTTCCCCCCCTGGTATAA
>CALFWH010000139.1 GCA_937927985.1 uncultured bacterium
ATAATATCCTTTACATAGTCTTTTACAAATTTTTCTTTATTTAATTCATAGTAATTAGGATTATCAATGATAATACTAGTAATAGCTAATAGAGCATTTTCTGTTTTCTGTAAAGCATAATCACAAACATTAATAACATTACGATCATAACAGCATTGGCAATCCTCATGTAAATCTACATTATCTAAATCACCAAAATGATAATTTTTTGGATAGTAATCCTTAAACTGGCTAATTAGAGATATAGTCTCTTTAATCAAATTATAACTTTTTTGATTATTTAAGTTTTTGTATATAAGCTCATAAGAAACTCTATACAGAGGATTAAGTTGATATTTTATAGATATTGGCAAAATTACATCGTAGTAATAATCGAATCTTGATTTTATTATTCTTAACATAGGAGCATAAAAAACTATATCAGCATCAACTATTTCTCCAGTTGTAGGTAAGGCAATAGAAGGTCCTATAGCAAAAGTAGTTAAATTACTATCTTGATATCTTACAGTAGTATATCTTATATCTTCTGGTTCCCAATCTGCATCATCAGGTTGAATCTTTACTTCTATTGGATCATCATAGCCTATTTTATTGAAAGCTTTATTCCATTCTAAAATCCCTTCTTTTACAACTTCTCTATATTCTTGAGGAAAAGTATTTTCTATCCAGATCGTTAGTTTTTTATTATCCAAATCCCATGTGTTAATAAATCTCTTTATAGTTCTATAACCATCTTTAGCCTCTGTAGAAGATACATCTGCGTAGGTAGTAGAGAAATAACCAACTCTTGGATCATAAATACGAGGTTTGTAATTATCATTTTCATAATCAAATATATTTAAAGCTAAAATAACTTCATTATTATTAACTAAATTCAAAGTGTTATAATAACCAAATGAAGGCTTATAAGAAACTAGATAAGATAAATATAAGATGAAATTATTTGGGAAATTTTTTACATTATTTAAATCATTAAATCGAGCATTTATGGTTTTATTATAGGGTGGAACATTAAAGAATAAAGGCAAGGAAGATGAAAATTCTAGTAGATCTATGTAATAATTTTCCTTATAGTAAATAGATTTAACTTTCAAGATTAAATTATCTGAAAAAGACTTATTCAATAAATTAGAGGATGCAGTATCAAAAGAGCTTCTGTATTTTACATTTTTAGCGTAAAATAAAATATCTACACTATCTCCATCTTTAAGATGTTTTTTATAATTAGTAGATTCGGAATCAAAATAAACAACATTAGTATATTCAGTAGGTTCAAAAACTGGCAAAGTCAAGCCTCCCAAAAATGGATAAACCGAAGTCCCCTTAGAAACCTGTAAAGAAAAAAAATATTCTTTTTTAAGCTTACTATAAGGTATCTCTAGGTAATATTTATCTTTATATTTGTAAATATTAAATAATCCCTGCATTTTTTCAGATTTTTCTAAGAATTGCAAGCTAAATTCTAAATCTCTAAGCTTTTGATTCTTTGAAGTATTTTTTTCAACAGATAAAACAGGCAACCTAAAAATTATTAATTCTATTAGTATTAAAGATAAAATTGAGAGTATTTTTATTTTGTTTTTAATCATAGTATTCCCCCAATTTAGAATTGTAAAGTAATTAAATGATTTATTTAGTTAGTTTCAGCATATTTGGATTTAAGAATTAAATTTATAACATGAAGTAATTCTTCTATTTCAAATGGTTTAGGGATGTAGAATTCTGCACCTTTTCTCCAACTTTCTATAACAGCTGAGTCTTCGGTTTTTGCTGTAAGCATTATAACGGGAATATCAGCAGTTTCTTCATCTTCTTTTAAATTTTTTAATACTTCAAAACCGTCCATACCTGGCATCATTATGTCAAGGATAATTATATGAGGTTTTTCTTGCTTAGCTTTCTGTAATCCACTTTCCCCATTAAAAGCCCCAATAGTAATAAATCCTGAATGACTTAAAATATTTGAAAGCAAATCTACTATATTTTCTTCATCATCTATTATTAAAACTTTTTGATTATTTCCTATTTTTTCCATTTTTATACCTCCTTAATTAATATTACTAAAAAACTTTCAATTTTTACTATTCTACAAAATTTTAATAAATCTTCTTTTATGAGAAGGGAAAATATAAAAAATTCATAAATTTAAATTTGAAAATATGTATATAACTTCTCATGGGCTCCAATATTTAGTTTCTCCCAACCTAAAATACTCCTGCTTTTTCCATAATAGCAAAGCTTACCTATATAGAGAAAGGACGTTTATATCAGAAATAGAAATAAAGGGGATAAATTCTACTGTACTATCCCTGTCCAATAAAGGAGAATTATTAGCTCTAGAAAACGATAGATTGCTATTAATCACGTTTGATAAAGGACAAATAGGTAAATTAGTTTTGAATAACTTCTTTAAAGAAGGTGGAATTTTACATGATTTTGCACTATTACCACACGATAATAAACTATTCTTTACAAGAAAAACTCAAGATAAATCAATATTTGCTAAATTAGCTAAAAAGGAAATAACTATTCAAGAACTTGGTATTATGAACCTAAATATTAAAAGGGAAGAGGTAATTTTGACTAAAAAAGCAGAAAAAGAAGAAGATCTATATATCTTCAAAATATCACCATTTGCAAACTACATTCTCGTAGCAGACCCGCAAAAAATGATTATTCAAAAAATAAATCTACTAGATTACAAAGAAGAATTATCCTTTTCAATTGAAAATATTGAAATAATAGACTTCTTAGTAAATAATGAAGGAGATAGTGCTTTCATACTAAAAGAAGGAGATAAAAAA